>JAPYOG010000001.1 GCA_028278785.1 Candidatus Poriferisocius anaerobius
CACCGCCCCTCCGCACGCCACGATCTCGATGGGCTCCCCGTCGCCCAACTCGCGGTCCACCTCGCCCAAAAGCGCCCTGAGCGCCGCCCCATCGAACAGCGGGACTCCGGGCTGGCTCATCGAAGCAAAAGGGTGTCGGCCTCGAAATACACGCCGTGCTGCGAGCACACCGCAGGCGCCTGTGACGCCACCCACCGGCCCCACGTGCTGTCCACAGGGCGGCCAGACATCGTGATCGGGTCGGCCAGCCGATGAGAGGCCACCCACTCGGGGACTGCAACGCCGTCGCGGGCGCACAACCCGTGGACCACCGCGGCCACAAGGGCCAAGTCCGCAGCCCGCCCGCCGGTCGGGGCCCGCCCGCCGCAGAGCATCTCCTGGCGTTGGGCCGGGGCCGCATTCCAGTCCTTTATGAACTGCACCACCGGGCGAAAACGCTCGGGCTGGCACTTGGGATGGCCCATCTCCCCAGGCAACTCCAAAACGTTGATCACCCTCACAGCCCTCATATCTCTCATTCTGCAACCGGCCCCCTGTCAGCTGACACGGTCATTACCGTCCCGGATGCCTCAACAGCCAAAACCAGCCCGACACCTGTGAGCCAACAGCCGCCCGACATCCATGGGCCACCGACCCGCCCTTCGAATCCAGCGCCAACTGATGCAATCACGCCTGCCATCGTGGCAGACCACACCGGTCGCGACCGGTCGAAACCCCATGTGGCACCGGTCGCAACTCGCAGACCCCAGTAGTGACCAGCCGAAACGACCCAGAACCGGTCGCACAGCGTTCTCGACTGTGAAAACTGCCCTCTGAGCCAAGTCCATCTAAATCACGGCGTACAAGGCCCCACTGCGACTCGTTGGCCCCTCCCGCAACACCACTGGCACACCACCGGCCCGTTTCCAGGGCACTAGTCAGCCAGAGCCGAGCCTGGACATCGCCAAGAGCCAGCCAAAGCGCACCAGTAAGCCAAACCTGACCAATCACAGCAGAAAGACCGACAACCAGCCAGCACCGAAGACCAGGCCAGAACCGAACCCAATCGAGCCAACTTGCCAGGACGCCACGAAGGCCCAGCAAGGAAGGATGAGCGAGTCGATTCAGGTCTACACGCTTGCACTACAAGTGCCGCCCCCGAACGTCACTGCTGTTCAATATTCGAACAGAAAAATGTTCGGGCGTCGAATGGCTATTGTGTATGTTGTGGATAACGCATCAGAACTGGCCGATCTGACCGACGAGGAGCTCAGAGCGCTTCTCAACGACGACAGCCTCCCGCTTGCTCGGCAGATCAGGGTTCTCGATGAGCGCCGTCACAGGGCCACTGCACGCCGCAAGGCCGAGGAGATGGCCGAGTTGGTGGCGACGGTTCCCGTCATGGCCGCTTTGCACGACAGCGCCGAGATAGTGCGCAAAGCCCAGACTCGGCTTGACCAGGCGAAGCGGGCCCGGGCCGAGGCCGTCCAAGCAGCCCTAGCCGCAGGCTACAACGTCCGCACGACAGCCGAGATCGCCCAGGTAGCGCCTTCTACTGTGTTGAGGCTCGGCTCCCAGGAGCTCCCGGCTGTACTGCCGCGGCTCCATAACGGTCCATAACTTTCGTCAAGGATAGAGATCGGCACCGATGAGACACTATGCATCCCGACCGAGAAACTCGCCGCACTGCTGCCGCGCTTCTCATCAAGATTCTCGCTGGGGTAGGGACCGGCCAAGCTCCGTTCACGCGTCTCGCCTATTGCTGGCAAGTTTTACTGGGGCCATTCTATGCGGTTGTCCATTGATGTCGGCTCGTCCCGGGGCATAAAGTATTTCTGAGGCCATAAGCAGGTCGTTAGCGTTGTTAGCGAGGAATCAGCAACGAGGAATCGTGGCGGACAAAGGTATTGCGAGACGTTGGGCAGGAAGAGCAGTACAAAGCGCGAACGGCGCGAGCATGGAGTAGGTCATATCGCCGCTGTGGCCAAGGGAAGGAACCGGGGAGATCTTTTGGCATTGGTGGAGGCCGCTAGCGCTTCTCCCGCGGCGAGCCACCGCATTCCATCCTTGGCGATGATTTTCGATGCGGTTCTTCGCCGGACGAAGCACGGCCCGCACCATGTCGCTCCGTCTCTGTTGCCTGCCCTCGTTGCTTCGGCCCACGAGGAGGGGGCGTGGCTTTCCTCCCAAGAGGATTTTGAGCCGTGCGATCCGCGGTTGGCGGTCCAGGTTCGTTGGAGGGGCGAGTTGTTCCGGCTGCTTCCTGGGGTCAGTACACATCCCGTTGCGGATATCGACCTGTGGGGGTGGCTCGCCGAGACTATCGATCCGGTGTTGGTTTCCGCGATCGGCTTTGGGGTCGGCGATTTGGTGGAGATTGCTCTCCGGCGGATGAGCTATGTGGCATCTGAGTTGTCGGCGGTATGGATGCAGGGCGAAATGCCCGGCTTGGATGCCCCTCCTAGCATTCACGCCGCTGAGCTAGCCGCTGCCATTGCCCTTCGGCCCTTGCAAGACCAGATCGCGGCTTGCAGCGACCCCGGTCGAGTCATGCATACGGTTGTGGCCCACAGCGTCTCTCCGCGCCAGTTGCGGCACGGTCCTCGCATGCCCGTTTCGTTCGGGGAGGTCATTGCTATACGGGAGGGACAGGGTAAGTTCCAGTCGATTCCGGCCGCGATGCTGAGCGTGTCCATGGGTGAGGCAGCGGCTCAGCTGGCCCGCAAGGCTCTCACCATCAAGGGCGATGTCTTGGCGTCTTGGCGGGGTTCGGCCACCGGCCGGCTCTGCGCGTTCCTCGAAGGGGCAGGCCAGCCCATATGCGGGCTGATCTGCCTCGAGGGCGTGCCGAGGGTGCTTCCCTTGCTCCGATATGGACCGAGGCAGTGGATCGCGATGGACGTGGTCGCCGAGCTGGACGGCGGCTCGCTTGACGATGCCCTGGCCTCCAGTCGGAGTGCCCTTGCCCAAGTCGTGCCGGGACGGACCCTCTCCACATCGGGCGGGCCGATAGGGATCCCCGATGATGCGGCCATCGCAAAGGTGCAAGTCATTGCAGTCCCCAAGCTGCCGGACCATCTCGGCACCCAAGCAGGCGGGCCTCGCCCGATGTCCGTGCAAGATTTACTGCATATTGCACGGGCATCAGCCAAGGAGCCGGCCGACCTCTGGTACTACCTCGCCGACCTTGACGCCCCCACCCATCCGGGGATATTCGGCCTGGGCGAGATAGGCATATGGGAGGCATGGCGGCGCAACGGTAAGACCCTGTGGCGGTCCGGCCGCCAGATGGCAGGCATCTACGTCGCCGACGATGGGGTCGACCAGGAATGGGCGGCCGCTCACTCCAAGTTCGATGTCGAGCAGTCACTGCTGGCCCTTGAAATGCCCTCGGCACGGCATTGGCCGGCAATCGACATCGGGGATGATGCAGTCAACCTCGGCGATCACCGCGAACAGATTTTCTGCGCCGTGTTTCCCTGGGATGTCCCAGTGGCCATAACCGAGGACTACGCGTCAGCGGGCCAGTCTGCCGCAAGCCTGCTCCACAACATGGCATCCGGCATGGGCTTCGTTCTCAAGAGAACTCGTGCGGCTGTGGTTGACACTCTCGGCGCTTCGGGCGCCAGGGCATTGCGAATCGACTTCTGCCACGACCCGCACCCGGATGCCCCGCCTTTGGAGATCGACTTCGCCCCGCCCGTGTTGCGGGTGTCGTGGGGGCCAACGCTGCGGGACTTGCTTCAAGACGACAACCGTCTCTTGCAGTCCCGCATTGGTGAGGCGATAGCCGAGTGCTTGCCGGACTCTCACAAGGAGCAGTTCGAGTCCGCTTGGGCCGACGCGCCGCCAGCCATAGGTTTCGGCGCCGTCTCCGTAGCTCAGCGCCGAACGGAGCTGCCCGCTCCAATCGGAAACCATAAATGGCACCAGACCAGTTGGGTCAAGGCACTATCCGCCTATCTCCTCGCCGAAGGGGCCGCGGCCGGCACGTATTCGGGTGCAGTGGCGAAACGCCTCCTGAACGAGACGGTCTACCCGTGGCTTATCGGCCAATTCCAAGAACAGCTCGCCCAGTATGACCGCAAAGAACTGCTCGAATACGCGATGACCCAACTGGAGCACTTGCACTGCCAGCGGTGGCGAATAGGGAAAGACCTCGCGCTGATGACCGGATTCTCCGATTTCAACGAAGCCAATGCCCAGAAGCTGCGGGAGGAGCGGAGGGAGTCGTTCGAGCTGTCGAAAGCGGTAGCCGTCTTGGTCGACGAGGTGATGGCCTCGCCCTCCGACGGGGAAAAGCTTATGGACTCGCTGGCCTGGACGGACATGCTCAGCCTGGCCGAACTATGTCTGATGGCGTGCCTCAGCAGCGAGATGAGCCACAAAGGCGTCGGAGGCCTCCAAGTCGAGATACTCGAATCCGGGGAACTCGTGTTCGCCCCTGAAGACAGCGAACGCGCCGACATAGCCTCATTCCAGGCCGCAGTGGCGGCGGCAGACGGCACCGAGTCGATTTTTCACCCATCGAGTCGCATTGAACCCCCAGACGGCGCCCGCGATGCCCCCGAGAGCATCGTGAGCGTGATCCCCGATTTGGAGCCGGTCCAAGCCAGCCTCAAAGAAGAGCGCGGATTCACCCTCGATGCACTCGTGGGCGTTTTCGATGCCGCCGGGAAGTGGGAAATACCCGACGGCCAGGTGTTCGCAGCGGCCAGTGCCCGCGAAATCGCAGAGGCCGCCGCCCGCATGCACGGCGTGGCCGGCATCGACGAATACGAGCAGGCCGTCACCTGGCTCGCCCGAACCGCCAACGACACGGCAACAGACTCCGACAGCGGGATTCTCATAGAGCACTGGGAGATCGAACGCCGAGCAGAGCGGATCGACACCCGGCCGATCATCCAGTGGGGCGACACGTTCTACGTGCTCCCATGGACAGCCTCAAACGCCTGGCACATCATGCTGAACTATCTGTGGGACGCGAGGCTGCCCTGGCCGGAAGAGATGATCGGCCTCGAAACGGCAAAAGTTCTGGGGTCCATCCGCCAGGAGCGGAACCGAGAACTGGAACGCGAATGCGCGCAAGCAGTAACCCACCCTCTTCTTGAAGTGCGATCAAACCTGCTCCCGCGCAAGGCAAAGGCACTCGGCATCGAGAAGTTGTCCGGGGAAATCGACACTCTGGTGGTAGACCAGCATTCAAGCCGCATCTGGATCATCGAAGTCAAAGATCCGCATTTCCCGTTTTCGCCCCACTCGATGGCAAACGAAATCGACAAGTTCCACCAGCCCGGAGGCCACGTCGACAAACTGCGCCGCAAAATCGCCGACATCAGCCAACACGCCGACGAAATGGTCGCCAAGATGAACCTGCCATCACCGGACCGGCAATGGGAAGTGCGCGGACTATTCGTGACCAGACGGACAACGCCGTCTGCCTTTGCCGATTGTCCGGACATGGACTTCTGCACAATCGACGAAGTCAGGGAGTTGGTCGTAGGCCACGACGAGCCACAGGCCGATCTACCCGCCAACCCCTTCCCCAACCCCGACGGATAACTCCCATGCGCGATGACCTCTATTGTCAACATGCCCGAGAACGCGAGACGCCACGAGAGCGAAGCCCAGGAGCGTCTGACAGTCCCTCACCTCGGGTCTGTGCCTCCGCTCTGCCGTCCTCTCAATTGTCCTCCATCCAGATAAACCGGAGAACGGTCCCTCGCAACAGACGGACCCCACCAAAGAGGTCACGCCACCTCGACTATTCCAGCACCCCGCTAGAAGAGACGGAGGGGGGTGTCTTCCCATTGTGGGAATGCACGACCTGTGTCGAGGGCTCGGAGTGCCTCTCTGATGTTGTGGCCTAGCCGTTCGGCAAATTGGACGGGGACGGCGTTACCAATTTGGAGTTGCACGTCACGTTTGTTGCCGCCCACGAACTCCCAGGAGTCTGGGAAAGTCTGGAGACGGGCATATTCCCGGTGAGTGAGCGACCGGAGGCGGTCGGCCTGGATACGCCACAAGGTGACATCGGGCGGGCAGAGACGTGCCCGTGGGCGAGGCCCCATATCGTCGCGGTATCTACTGCCGGGAATGAGCGATCCCAGTCCCGAATCGGGTTTCCGTCGGAAGCCGTCCGGGAGAACCTTACAACGCTTATGGGCGCATCTTGGCCGGGGTCTATTCCGCGATCAACATGCACCTGCGACTTGAAGCCCCATGAGGGATCGTGATTGGGCAAGGAGATCTTGTCGTTGTGAGCGAGATCCCATAGCCATAGGCGGATCGGTTCGTAGCCGGAGGGGGCTGGGAGGTGCCATCTGTCAGGCGCCTTGTCTCGGAATGCTACGAATACGAACCGGCGGCGAGTCTGAGGCACGCCGTGACCATCCATCTTGAACACGTCCCAAGCAATGTCCCCATATCCAGCCTCAGCCAGCGACACGGCGATCTCCTTGATGAATGGCCGTCCGGTGTCCGGATGCAGCATTGTGCGCAAGTTCAAGACGTTCTCGATAATGACAACGCGAGGACGCACTTGTTGGGCAACCCGGCACACTTCTCGGAACAGCCCATTTCTATCGTCCGCT
>JAPYOG010000010.1 GCA_028278785.1 Candidatus Poriferisocius anaerobius
GCATAGTGGAGGCGCCCCAAGAAGCCGAGCGGATGGACTGAACAGTGAAGGTGGGAGTGAGGACTGGCGCGCTGCGGTGCGTTCTGGCAGCCGCTGGGCTGATGGCCTCAGCGTGCGCGGGCGGCTCAGAGCTTCGCTCATCCGATGGGGCGTCGCCCACCCTGCCCCCTTCCTCAACCACGGTGCCGCTGCCGGAATCGGCGAGCGCAGGCACGACCTCGCTCGACACGACGACAACCAAGCCCGACCGGACCTGGCGGCTGCTGCCACCTCGAAAGACCTTAGGTCCGCACCTAGGCACCAGTGGTTCTGTTTTCCCCACAGCTACTCGTACCGCCTGGTCAACACGGTTTTGGACCACTGGGACTTGCCTTCGGACGGCATCGTTGCTGACAATTTTTCGGGATCGGGGACAACCTTGGTCGCTGCACGCGAACGCGGTTTGACCGCGCTGGGCTTTGATCTCTCCCCGTTGTCGGTCACCGTAGGTACTGCAAAGATCGCGTCGTACAACCTACTGACGCTTGAGCGTGCCCTTCGTCGGGTCATGTCCGCACCGCTAGTTGACTCGCCTCAGGTGCCCGATCGGCTGTCTCGGGCCTACACCGATGCAGAGTTGCGAGAGATTTTCGCCCTTCTCCACCCGATCCGCACGCTGCGGGGGTCATCGCGTCCCTTTTTTGTCGTGGCGCTCTTGTCCGCTGCGCGCCAATTCAGCAGAGCCGTTCCCGATGGCGGGTGGTTTAGGTGGCAGGAATGGGCCGATCGCAGCACGGAGATTCGGGATGCATTTGAGGACGTGATATCTCAGATGATGGCCGACGTGCAGGCGCTCAACTGGTCGGAAGGCGAATGCACGGCGACGGCTCGGCGAGCTGATGCCCGGCAGCTCCCCATCAGCTCATCTCTCGTCGATGGCCTCATCACGTCACCTCCCTACGCGAATCGACACGACTACTCCCGCGTCTTTCACATGGATCTGCTATTGCTGGGAGAGGCGGAGTCGGATGTCACAAGACTGCGGCATCGCTCTATCCGTTCTCATGTGGAGGCAAAATCACCTCGTGGGTTCAAGCGCCTGCTTGAGGCATACAAACCACCCTTGTTGCTCAACGAAGCTCTCCAAGCTCTACCTCCGAATGCCGACAAACGAGTCGAGCGGTTCCTGCGGGGATACTTCCAAGACATCTACCTATCTCTCATCGAAGTTGCTCGTATCCTTCGGCCAGGCGGACGCGCCGCCTATGTGGTCGGAAACGTCAGGCATGCTGGTGTGATGGTTCCAGTGGACGAGATAACGGCCGAATTGGCTGAACAGGCAGGTCTGGAGTTCGAGGTGGCATGGATAATGCGGGAGCGGGGAAACGCAGCCCAGCAGATGGGAAGATACGGCCGACAGGCTTCCCGGGAATCGGTAGTCCTTTTGTCGAAGCGAGCCAGCCCATGAACCTCTGGATGCGCTGGCTCGACTTTCGGGCGCTTCGAGATCTCATCCTCCTGGTTGCTGCACACCCGGGCGGCCTCCGGGCGAACGAGATCGAGAAACTCGCCACAGACGAGCGTGTTCTCCTGCGCAACGACGGGCGGCCCTATGCACGAAGCATCCACTACCACCACCGGAGGACCCTCGAGAGATTGGGCCTCCTAGTGAAGCAGGAGCGCCGCTTTACGCTGAACCATCAAAATCCGGAGACCTGCGCGCTCACTGCCCATACGACGATGCGCGAGGAGTTGCAGTCATCCGAGAAAGAAGCGTTCGCCAACGCAGTCATCCGCAACAAGGACTGCCATGAAGTATTCTTCGCTAACTTCCTTCCGGGACGAGAAGTAGCGTGCGACGTCGCAGCGTTCGTTGAGCGGGCACACCCTGTCAAGATCGAAATCCTGCATGCAGACGGGCGGACACCCAAGAACGGCGGAAGTCACAACGCCAGCAGTGATGCTTCAAAGCGTGTGGCGATCAGCCCCGCCTGGGGAGCCGATCGCAACGTCCTAGACGGTGCCGAGGCTGTTCAAGCAATCCACTTCGGTCTCAAATCGTGGTGCGTAAACCAGCTTGGCTTCCTGGACATCGCGTGCGATGCGAATGGGGCCTACACCATCTATCCCAAGCACATCATCGAGCGTCGCACTAATCGGGAGCTGGCAGCAGAGATGTTCGCAGAACTCGAATTCACTGACGACTGGGCGACCGTCCGAATACCGGATATTGCCCTTGCGACCGGCATCAAGCAGCGTGTCTCGGTCAGCCAGGCCAAGGGGGTGTTAATGGGTTGGCTTACCGACCATCCTGATCTTGTCGCTGGCGTGCCCACCCGCGTGGGGTTCATCACCGCGGGCCTACCTGAAAGCCAGCAAGCCCTAGCCCTTAGGAGCTACCTACGCTCAGAGAGCGGTGCCTACCTGTCCCACATCCGCATCCATAGGATGCTTCGCCAACGCGTTGAGAATGGAGTCCTAACACAATGACCAACACCGTTTCCCAGCTCCAGCGACTCGGCCTTTCCCGCAACCCCTTTCCGCCTGCCACAACCGGCACCGGCTTTCTGGAGAAACTCTCGCTCCCAGAAAGCTGGGAGACCGACCTGCGTCGCCGAATTGGCGAACTCGCGGAGTCTGAGGGAGACAAAGCTCTGGTGATCGAAGGCGGGTACGGTGCCGGCAAGACATTTATCCTCAGATGGATTGAGGCAGAGGTTCTTCCAGGGTACCGAATCAAGCCATTTTTCTTCGAAAACCCTGGAGTCGCGTTCTACGATTTAGCGAACCGATTAATGCGCCAAGTAGGACGCTACGAGGTGGCTAAGGCCCTTTGGGAGATGCTCTATCCAGACAGCCTAGAAGATCGTCAAACACTTTTTTCCCTGGAGTTTGGGCAGTGGCTCGCTTCTCTCGACAACCGAGCAAGCCGCAACAAAGCCATCCAGTCACTTTCGGCGGCTTTGGAAAGTCATGGGCTTGCCGAGGACGAGGAGATTTTGAATAAACTCTCACGGCTCATTGTCGAGACTGGAGAACGCCCCTACTTCGAATATCGAGACTTCGTCCCCCGCGGAAATCGGTCCCTAGTGGCAGAACAAGAAGAGCCAGCGTACTTCCAATCTCTAGTGAAGATCCTCCAGAGGATTACCGACGCCGATGGAATAGCGTTTCTCCTCGATGAATTCGAGGATGTCGCACTTCCCGGCCGGCGACTCAACAAGAGTCAGGCCGCGTCCTACGTCAGCACCTTGCGCAGGCTCTTGGATTTCGCCCACAGCGAACAATTGTGGGTCATCTTGTCCACAACGCCTGAAGGATTCAAGCGAACCGCGGAACTCGATGAATCCCTCATCCAGCGATTTGGACATCGGTATGAGATCCCCCAACTCGACGCAGATGATGCTTACTGGATGGTCAAACAGCGCCTCAACTCCGCTCATATAAATGGACATGAGGGAATGCACCCGTTTTCTGATGATGCCTTAGACATGCTCAATGAAACAAGCCGCTCGAGTCCAAGACGATTGACCAAGATCATGTGGCACGCCACTGGCTTAGCTGCGAAGCGCGGAGATAATCCGCCACTTACTGGGGCATTATTGCAAGCAGCGGAGGCGGAGCTTTTCTCTGGAGCGCTCGAAGGATGACCAGCGCTAATACTGCCGCTACTGACATTCCCCCGAGTGTGTTCCTGGACAGCAGCGTCTTAGTGAGTTTGTTTCAATTTTGGGAAGCTTGCAGAGGTGCGGACGTAGACCTCAACGAAGTAAGGGACTGGAAACAACTCATAGAAGCTCTCAAATCAGTTGGTGTCACTACCAACTCGCTGAATTCACCCGATCCCACAATAAATCGGGGCTTACAATCGTTCCAACGCCTCCACGCGTCTGTTCCCGATTATCTCTACTTCTCATCACGGGTTTGCTGGTCTCAGGCACACCATGTACTACTAGAAGCTCGAGGACTTGAGAACCTAATCAGGCAAGGTGTGCCACAAAGCCTGCGCATGAAGCGCCCTCAAACTTTATACCGAATCTCCTTACAAGAGCTGGACTATACTAACCTAGAAAAACAGTTTGAAGAATTCCGCTATACTCTTAAAATGGATTTCGCCCTTGATATAGTTGACGTCGAAGATACCACCGCCGGTTCTATTATAACACCAGATCATATATGGGATAGTGCGAAAGCAATATGGTCCCGTATACTGATGGAAGTCTCTGACGCATATGTTTGTGCGGCAGCTATATTAGCAAGGGTCGATTTCTTTGTTTCGAAGGACTCCAGCTTAAGAGAGTTGTTCAACCTTCTTCATGATACAGATGAAGATTGGTCAGCAACAGCAACATCACTAACCCAAGCACTTGGAATGACAAGCACAGTTTTACCGAAGGCGCTTACTCCCGCAAGTGCATTTCCTCGGAACTAGTGGTGTGTTGCAGAAATAATCGCGCGTGTCCTGCTAGACATCAACATCCCTCGCAGCGTTGCACCCCCTTGCCGTACGCTGGGAGTCTGACTGCATCGGCGCGCCTTGCGAGAAACGCCGCTGCCGTCGCAATCCATGGCGCTATTTCCGCGACACACCACTAGTACTCGATTTATAGCGATCGTGTTTCCCGCGACTTGCGGATACATTCTACCTATATCCCCAATAATCTATAGTAGTATATTCAGAGGATCTTAAAGCATCAATCTAACCATAAGGGGCTCTACGCGACGAAGCTGGGACGTGGGGTTCTGATTTTTGTGACGGGTTGAGTGTGGCCGGGTTTTTGTCCGGCTGCGAATAGGATTCGGAGCCGGTAGTTGGCGAGGTTTGCGTAGCCTCGGCCCGAGCGTTTGATGTCTTTGATTTTGGCGTTGGCTGCTTCGGTTCTGGCGTTGTGGGCGCCGGTTGAAATGCTGGTTTCGATCTCTGTTCTCCATCGGTTGAGGGTAGCGGCGAGGCGGTGCAGCTCGGGGGCTGCCTCTGGGGCTGCGCAGTAGTCGATGGCGTCGTCCAATCGGTCTGCGGCCAGGTCGGGGTCGGCGGCTTGGAACACCGGGCGGTCTCGCTGGAGAAGCGGCCGCTCGGCAAACTCAGGAACCTGCTCTTCGAGCTGCCCCCAGGGGACCGGCGTCGAACCACTCACCAGCACCACGCTATGTGGCGGGAGGGCTCTTAGTCGGCGGCAACATTGCGGCGCTGCATCAAGGTTTGAGGGCGGTCAGGGGTACGACGGCGATGCCGTCGTCGGTTTGGTAGCCGTGGCCGAATGCGGTGAGCACGATGAGGCGGGCTGGTTCTCCACGCCGGGTGGTGTCGATCTGGGAGCGGAAGGCGCGAAGCGATTCCATTGCTTGAGCGATAGCTGCCCCGCTGCCGAGCTTGATCTCCACGGCAGCCCATTGGCCGTCCAATCCCTCGATCACGGCATCGGCCTCAAGATCATTTGAATCGCCGTAGTAGCAGAGGTGGGCATCCAGCGACTGGGCATATACACGGAGGTCGCGGATGGCCAACGACTCGAACAGCAGCCCCATCGCCTCCCTGTCTTGGGCGACAGATCCCGTCGACGCTGCCAAAGCGGCGACGGCCAGGGCAGGGTCGGCGAAGAACCGCTTCGGGGTCTTCCTCAAGCGGGCCGATGACCTCAGGTGGGTGGTCCAGGCCGGAAGCGGCTCCAGCACGAACAAGCGGGTCAGCTCCTCCAAGTAGGCACGAATCGTGGATCGTGCCGGCGGACTCCCTCCTTCCCCGGCCATGTCTTCGACCAGGGTGGCGCAGGAAGCGGTTGTGGCTTCGTTGCGGGCCAGGGAAGCCAACAAGGACCTCACCATCTGAGGATCGCGCTTTATGCCGGACACACGGGAGATATCGATACGGGCGATGTTGTCCAAGTAGTCGCGCAGGCGGGCTTGGGCAGTGTTCGGCGCCATCTTGACCATGCGCGGCCACCCTCCCCGACAGATCAGGGAGGCGACGCTGCGGTAAGTCTGTTCGGCGTCTTTCGCCAAACAGCGTTCGCCTGCCAACAGCGAGGCCAGGGATACCTCTCCGCTGGAATCCCCCGACTCCCACAGCGACATCGGACGCATTCGCACCCGGGCAACTCGTCCCGCACCAGAGTGCTCGGTAATGTCATCGGGAGGATTCTGCGACCCGGTGAGAATGAAGTGCCCCAACCCGCCTCGCCGGTCGCAGGCGTGTCGCATCGGATTCCATATGCCTCGAATGAGCTGCCATTCATCGAGCAGGCGGGGCTCGGCCCCCTCAAGGATTGAGTCCGGGTCCACTTCCGCGGCAGCGCGCAGAGCTTCGGAACCGTCTAGGAACACTTCGCTGTTGGCGAATCTCTGCCCGGTCCACGTCTTGCCGCAGCCCCGCGGTCCTTCGATAAGCACAGCAGGTGACGAGGCCAGAGCCTCAGCCACCTCGCGGTCTGCCACGCGGTCCAAATAGTTTGGGTTGCGGTTGTCGGACACATCTCCTCCCGCACGGATAATATCCTCAAACTCCACTTTGCAGCGATTTCACACTCCACTTTGCAGCGATTTCACACTCCACTTTGCAGTAGTCCAGGTCAAGCAGCCTGACCGACTGGGACGCAGCGGGCACCAGCACAGATCCAACGATCTCCCCGAGGGCGCGCCACCAGTTGCTGCCTGCGCTCATCCCGCAATGTCTGCGCTCCCTTGATGGGGAGTCGGGCGTTGCGCTGCTATAGCTTTTTGCTTGTGCAGAAAAAGAAAAATCTGAAACCCCGATCCCTGCTCGTCTTCGTCTTGGCGGCAGCCCTGCTAGCGGCGCTGATCTCGCCAGCGGCGTCGGCTCAGACCCAAAGCGATGTTGAAGTGAGAGAGCAACTCATCGCCGACCAGGGGAACTTGCTGAACGTCTACCGGTGCTTGTTCGCAACAGGCACCGACCAGGTGCCAGGGGGATGCCCGTCTCCCGATGCACTGGTGCCTGAGCCCGCTCCCGCGAACCCCACCCAGCAAGACATCGACACCCGCGACGAGCTGATCCGGAGCCAAGAAGCCCTTTTGAACACTTTCCGCTGCCGGTTCTCCGTTGACGTGCAGTTGGTTCCCGACGGATGCCTGGATCGGAGTCGGGCGACGGCCGAAGTCCGCCCTCAAGACGACGGATCACTCCTCGTCTACAGCGACATCGTGATCGAGGCCACACCGGCGCAGGTTTGGGAGGTGCTCACCGATTTCGACGCGATGCCCGACTGGAGCAGCACGCTGCAAGGCGTTGTGGGGGATCTGAGCGACGGAGGCCAGGCAACAGCGACCTATCTGGCCAATGACGTTCCGCAGGAGTTCCCCCACATCCTCTCCTGGCAGGAGGGTCGTTCGTTCAGCTGGTCTGACCCGCTTGTGTTCGCCCCCGGCATCGTTGACCATCACCGCTTCATCGTGGACAGCACCGACGGGTCGGCAACCCTGTTCGTGCAGACCGACCAGCTCACCGGCGACGACCCCAACTTCCCGGCTTCAGCGCTAGCCGCGGTGCTGAGCGGCTCGTACGCCCAGTTCAACCAAGAGCTCAAAGCCGAGGTAGAGCGCCGCTTCTAGCCACAAGCACGCCCACCCTCGAAGCCGCCCAAACGGTGACCTGGTGATGGGAACCCGTAGGAGGCGAACGCGGCCAATGCACCCTCTAAGCCGCCCAAACGGTGACCCGGTGATGGGAACTCCAAGTTGGATGACGCAGGCGCCATGACACCCCGATACCGCAATCCGCAAGCCGAGGCCGATGACATCGCGGGCAGCGGTCTGACTGCCAGGGTGCTGGAGCCGTCTCCACCCGCCGTGCAGGTCGGACCCTGGTTTGCCGACGATCCCGCTGCGGTGGCCAACGCCCCCCGGGCAGGTGCCACGGTAGTGACCCCGACCAGTGCGGGCGATGTCCGCTGGTCTGAACTGGCCTCCGCCGATGAGACGGTGGCCGCCTTCTGCCAGCCCCGCTGGCTGGCCAACCACAAGCCGCTGCCAGCGGTCCCCGACAATTATCCGGTGCGGCGCGACGACCTCCACCGACTGGCATACGGCGTGGTGTCCAACACCCGCAAGGCGGCCAACGGAAAGTTCGGCCTGCGCTGGACTCTGGGCGGGTTCGGCACCCCGTTTTTCGGCGACGACACCCAGGTGCGGGTGGAGGGCAGCCTCCTGGTGCTCCAGCACGGTGAAACCGTGGACGCCGAGCAGATCACCACGCTGGCCGCGGCTGCCAAGTTCCTAGGAGTCGAGGCCACCAGCGACCAAGCCGAGCACGACACGGTAGCGCTGGGCAACCTTGACCGCCCCCTGACGGTGGACAAGGAGCTGGTGGCATTCATCAGCGACTGGTTCGGGATGTCCACCGCGGCACTGGAGGAGCTGCGCTGCACACACGGCGCCCCCGATCCCAGCCGGGTACAGCTTTGGCCGGGCCACTTCGACGTTGCGATTGAGATCGGCGATGCCGAATCCGAGCACATCACGAGGGCCACCTATGGGGCATCGCCCGGCGACGCCGCCTGTCCCGAGCCCTACCTGTATGTGGGGCCATGGGGTCCGGTGGATCTCAAAGACCCGTTCTGGAACGACACTGCCTTCACCGGCGCGTCGCTGCCCTTTGCCGCGATTGAAGGCGACTCGCATCCCTGCGATGTTGCCCTGGGCTTCTACCGCCAGGCCTTCAGCCGGCTGATCGGCGGCTGAGCGAGGCAACGACTAGCGGCGGTCGCACACAGGCGTCAGGTCACGATGGCGGCTGGGCCGGATTCAGGCTGCTTCGGCCTCGTCATCGTGCGAGGGTGGGGGGAATATGCGGACTTCGATGCGGGTGAGACGCTCTCGGACTTCTCCGAGGCTGCCGATCGTCTCCTGACTGTATTGCTCGATGAGGTCGCGGTTCTCCCTGGTGTATTGCTTGATGAGGTCGCGGTTCTCCCGGCTGCATTTCTCGATGAGGTCGCGGTTGCGGTCGATGAGGTCGCGGTTCTCCCGGCTGCGTTCTTCGACGAGGTCGCGGTTCTCCCGGCTGCGTTCTTCGACGAGGTCGCGGTTCTCCCGGCTGCGTTCTTCGATGAGGTCGCGGGTTTTGGTGCTGTCGATGTGCTGGTACCGCATGCTGGCGACGGCGAATGCCAACACAGGGCCGAGTACGGTGGCAAGGATCGGGGCGAGGTCGGCGAAGCTCACGGTTTCCACGACCCGATCCTATCCAAGGGCACTGAGGAATGCAACTAGAACATATTTCAACATATTCTGAGTTCTATTGTGGCAGAGGACTCCACTGGACGCTTGGTCGCGGCGGGGAGCGCCGCTGGTACCTTCATCGGGCGGGAAACCTGTAACGGCTATGAGCGCGGCATTCGGGATCGACATAGGTGGCAGCGGCATGAAGGCCGCACCGGTGGACATCGACACCGGCGAACTGCTCGACCAGCGCTATAGGCTGCCCACCCCCAAGCCGGGCACCCCCCGCGAAGTAGCTGGTGTGGCGCATGAACTGCTGAGGTGGTTCGAGTGGGACGGCCCAGTGGGATGCGCGTTTCCCGCCCCCGTTGTCAACAGCACCGCCAAGTGGGTGGCCCACCTGGACGACTCGTGGACCGGGGTGGACATCGCCGCGGCGATGGGCGACCAGATCGGCGCTTCGGTGACGGTCATCAACGACGCTGATGCCGCAGGAATAGCCGAAATGGCCCACGGCGCCGGGGCGGGCCGGCAGGGGACCGTGTGCTTCACGGCTTTCGGCACCGGGATCGGCAGCTCGGTGTTCGTGGACGGTCGCCTGGTGCCCAACACAGAGTTCGGCCATCTCTACCTCGCCGGGCATGACAGCCAAGTGGAGAGGTGGGCCGCGGCCAAGATCCGCCAGCGGGACGATTTGGACTGGCCGACATGGGTAGGCCGGATCAAGCAATACCTGGAGCACCTCGAGACGATCATCTCGCCCGACCTGTTCATCCTCGGCGGCGGGATCAGCAAGGACTTCGACGTGTGGGGACCGCTGCTGGAAATCGACACCGAGATCGCCGTCGCCCAGATGCGCAACAACGCCGGAATAGTAGGCGCCGCCATGGCATCGGCCGGCGCGCCTGCGTCAGCCATGTAGATCGACAGGTCAATCTGGTAAGTGCCAGCAGACCGCGGGCGCGGTAGCATTGGCAGCGAGAAACAAGCGGCTCGGAGGCGTGAACATGGGTTTTGAGCGCCGTTTGGCTGACAATTGGCGCCGCGAGGTTCCCGGGGCACGCTGGTTCAAGGCCGACCTGCACATACACACCATTGACGATGCCCCAGGCAGACGCGCCAAGGTGCCTGCTGGGATTGAAAGCCCGATTAGCGGCCCCGAGCAGCTCGCCGCCTACGCACGAGCGTTCCTTCAGGGGGCAATCGACAACGGTGTGCAAGTTCTCGGTTTGACGCCGCATCGGCCACGCTTCGGCGACAACGGCGACATCAGCGCCACCTGGCAGATCGTGGAGGAGTGGAACACTGGCTCCGATGAGGACGGAACCCCCTACCGCGAGCGCATCTTCGCCGTGTTCCCGGGGTTCGAGCCGTCCCTGAACCACGGCAGAGACGGCCTGCACCTGCTCTTCCTTTTCGACCCCGAGATAGGCAAGCAGCGCTATTTTGAGCTCTTCGACCTGATAATGGCGGGTGTTCCGCCGTGGGAAGACGGCAAGCTCCAGATGACGAAGAAGCGTCCCGACGAGGTCTTCGCGCTCTTGAACGCCTACCAGGCGGAACATTCAGATACCGCAGCAGACCACGGCCCAAACTCGTGGAACCACCTCGTGCTCGCCCCACATATCGATAGCGACAAGGGGCTTTTCCACACTCAGAAAGCCCAAGTCCTAGAGAACTTCGACGAGGGCAACATCTCCGGTCTCGAGCTCGGCGATGAACGTCTCGCCGAAGAGACCCTCAGTAAGCGCGAATGGCTTCGCGAATCCATGCGAGAACATCGGCACGCGTTCTTCCACAGCAGCGATGCCTATTCCGTCGAGGATATCGGACGCCGCCATGTGTGGCTGAAGATGGCCTCCCCGACAATCGAAGCACTGCGCCAGTCGTTCGTCGCTGCCGGATCGCGGCTGCGGATCGGCCATGAGCGCGATCAGGACGGGGAACTTCGTGAATTGCAGCAACCGCCAGATGCGGCGCGGCACAAACGGCCTTGGCTGCGATCGGTTGCCGTCGAAGGCAAGGCCTCCTTCTTCGGCCAGCCCACGGGCTGCGATGTCCCAACCAGAGTTGAGTTCAGTCCTGACCTCACCTGCATTATCGGCGCCAGCATGACGGGCAAGAGCACCCTTCTCGACGGGCTCCGGGTACATGTCGGGGCGCCCCTGCCTGATGATCAACGCAAGAAAGACGACGTCGCCCAGCGCGCCGAAGAGCGGTTTCTTGCCGGATCGGCTTCGGTTGAAATGGACTGCCCTGGCAGCGATCCCCTAACAGGGGGACATGAGCAGTGGCCAGCGGTCTTCTACACCCAGGGTGAACTGCAACGATTGGCGCAAGAACCCGGTGCCGTTGAGGAGATATTGGCCCGTTTGGATGCATCGGAGTCCGGTGGCATAACCGAGCGCGCCGCCCAGCTCGCCGAGAGCGACCGGGAACTCGGCCGGATTGCAAATAAGCTCAATAACCTCGAGGAGGGTCTCGCAGACGCGCAACAAGCCCTCGGCCACAGCAAAGATGCCGCTGACAGGCTCAAGGATTTTGCCAGTGCTGGAGTGGGCGCATTGAACCGCGCTTCGGGTGCGGCGGCGGCATGGAACAGCCACACTGATGCAATCGAAGACGCCGCTTCAAAGGCAGAGCACCTTGTCGAGTCGGTCGGATCTCTTGAATCGCCCCCGACAGACGAGATCGCGTCGGCGCTCAATGAACAGTTGGCAGGCCAGTGGGAGCGTGCCGTCGGTCATGCGAAGAGCCTCGCTGCTGAGCTTGCGGCAGCCAAAGGCACAGCTAAGGCCATCAGCGCAACACAAGGGCACAAGCGCGACGAACTGCGCCAGAAGGTGGACAGAGCGCTCGCCGCTCAAGGCATCGACGCCTCGAGCATCAGCGAGCTTCAGGCACTCAATTCTCGGGCCGCGCTGCAAGACAGCTACCAGGCCAACCTCGACTCGCTGCAAGCCGAGTACGACCGGCTGAACACCCGGTTCAATAAATCGCTGAACGCACGAAAGCAGCTTTTACAGGAGCAGCGAGAGGCGTTCGATCGAGTCTTGCAAAGCATTGAGCATCAATTCGAAGGACGTATTGCCGTGCAGCGCGTCGACAGCGGGCGCTCAAAGCCCTTGGAGGAGTTCCTCGTCAATCTAACCCAAAGAGGAATCACGCGTTGGTGGAACGAGTGCGAAGAGCCGCGGCGGCCGTCACCGCTCGACTTGCTGATCCTGCTGAAGGATAATCGCCTAGCAGAGGTCGGCATGAGCGAAGCGGTGCAGCAGACCTTCCGAACCCAGATAACACCCTCAAGGGGCCGCCAACTCGCCGCGCTGCGCTGTCCCGACCGCTACCTGCTTGAGTTTCGCCCGGACCCTAACGGTGATGCCTACCGCCCCCTTGACGAGCTTTCCGGGGGTCAGCGAGTCAACATATTGCTCTCCCTGCTGCTAGAAGCAGCAGACGAGCGCCCGCTCGTCATCGATCAGCCGGAAGACGAGTTGGACAACCGATTCTTGTTCGAGACACTGCTGCCAACGCTTGGTCGACTCAAAGGCCGCCGCCAGGTGATCTTGGCAACCCACAACGCGAATATCGTTGTCAACGGCGATGCCGACCAGGTGGTCCAACTCGAAGCCAGCGCCGACCGCGGATTCGTGGCGGCCTCGGGTGCCATTGAAGATGCGCCAGTGCGTGACGCCATTGTGCGGACTGTGGACGGCGGCGACGAGGCGTTCCGCCTCCGCCGGCTCAAGTACGGGTTCTGAGCGCAGGCATGGAGTGGACCGAAGTCCTGAACCGGATTGCCGCCGGGGAAGACGAGCACACCGAGTTCAAGCCGCACTTTCGAGACCGCGGCAAAGTCGGCAGGGCGATTTGCGCGTTCGCCAACACAGATGGCGGGCTGGTTGTTCTGGGCATCAGCGATAACCAGCAGATAATCGGCGTTGCCGAAGACAGCGAACAAGTGCAGGAACGACTGACATCCTTCCTGCAATCCGGGTGCAGTTCACCCATAAGCGCTCGTGTGGGCCGGCACGAGGACCCGCAGGGTTGGGTGCATTGGCTCGAGGTGCCTCGTCAGCGGGGATTCGAGCCGATGCGCTACGACGGCCGCGTCTGGATGCGTCGCGGCCGCAGCAGCGTCGGGCCGTCGCCGACCGAATTGCAAGATCTGTACAACACTTTCGGCTACATCCTGACTGAGGAGCGGACCATCAGCGCGGCCACCGCATCAGATCTCGATATGCAGGTGTTCCGGTCTTACTTGGCCTCACTGGGCATCGACACGACCGGCGACCCCCAGCCCAACGCCGACGACGACTTGCACAACCGCGGCGCCATTGCCGAGATCGGCGGGGAGCTGCGACCGACGCTATATGGTGTGCTCGCGTTCGGCAGGACACCGCAAGACTACCCCCAGACACAGAGCCTCCACATTGACTGCGTTGCCTACGACGGCGACGACCGGGCCGATGCGACTCTCCAAACCGCTGAGGCCAAGGGTCGTCTCACCGAGCAGGTCGAGCGTGCCGTGGGATGGTTTTCCGGGCTGGGGAAGTTCGAGGTCTATCGCGAGCTTCGGCGCCACGATCGGCGTCTGCTGCCAATGGAGGCTTTGCGGGAGGCGTTGGTCAACGCTGTGGTGCATCGCGATTATGCGATCACTGGCGCGAAGATTCTGTTTGAGGTCTTTGCAAGCCGCGTTGAGTTAACGAGTCCGGGCACGCTGCCGAATCACATGAGCGCAGACAGCGTGCGTGCCGGAGGTCGCGCCCGGTCTCGCAATGAGTACATGGCGAACTGCATGCTGGCCCTTGGTTTCATGGAACGACGCGGCCGGGGCTGGCCGATCATGCGCAAGGCGATGCACGAGTTCAACGGCACCGAGCCTGAGATCGAGCAAGACCGGGACGGCAGCTTCGTTCGGGTGCGATTCCTCCTCGATTGAATCCTCACCCCTGGCGCAGGCTCTCCCATTCGTCGAGGAGGCTGGAGTCGGTGGTGCCAAGCAGGGTGCGGAGGGCGGTGGTGAGGGTGGCGAGGGCGTCGTCGACCGCGGTGGCGGGGATGGTTTGGACCAGGGCCTTGTAGCAGTCCGACAGATAGCGCAGCAGCACGCCCTCGGAGCGCTTGATGCCATAGCGGGAGACGTACTGGTTGAAGGTGTCGCCCATCTCCAGAAGGTCGCGCGCCACCGACTTGGGGCTGGGGCGCTCGCGGCCCACCCACGGGTGGTGGAGGGCGAACACAGCGAAGGCCGGCTCGATGAACTCGGCCTCAGGGCGGGGCCAGGTGACCTCCGACAGCCGCTCCAGGCGCTCCTCGTAGGGTACCCGTTCGGCTTTGAGCCGGGCCATGAGGTCGTCGCGGGCCTTGTCCCGCTGGGCCAACAGCACCACCGTCGGATCCTCCAACACCGACTCCACCACGCTGAGCGCCTGCCAGTGATAGTCAGGCGCATCGGCATCCAGCGCGTCCAGTGCCTCCACTGCGAACAGCCCGAGCGGCTGGTTCAGCCGGAACTCGTCTTGCAGGTCGAGGTTCACCCGCACTGGACGGCCGAGGTGGTCGGGCTCCTCGAGCACCTCCACGATCTCGGCGCCAATCAGAGACCTGAACACCCCCACCGCCCGGCGGATGTGGGCCCGCTGGCGGGTTCGGGGCTCGTGGTTGTCAGTGAGCAGGCGCTTCATGGCAGCACAGCCGTCGCCGGGCCGGTCGAGCACGTTGAGCATCATGGAATGGCTCACTGCGAAGCTCGACTCCAGGGTCTCGGGGCGGCCCCGCCACAGCCGGTCCAGCGTGTCGCCGTCGTAGTGGGCATAGTTGTGCTCGGGCGGCTTCTTCTTCACGAGCTTGCGGCGCTTGGCCGGCTCGGATGCGGCTTTGGCCTCAGCCCGGCGGTTCTCCACCACATGCTCGGGGGCCTGAACCCAAACGCTGCCCTCGGTGTCGAAACCCTTTCGGCCGGCTCGGCCCGCGATCTGCTGGAAGTCGCGCACCGACAACACCCGAGTGCGGCGCCCGTCGTATTTGTACAAGCGGGTGAACAGCACGGTGCGTATCGGCACGTTCACCCCCACCCCCAGGGTGTCGGTGCCGCAGATCAGCTTGAGATGCCCCTGCTGGGCAAGCTTCTCCACCAGCAGCCGGTACTTGGGCAGCAACCCGGCGTGGTGTACCCCCACCCCGGCCAGCACGAAACGCCTCAGGTCCTTGCCGAAGGGGGTGTCGAAGCGCAAGCCGCCCACCGCCTCTTTGACCGCGGCCTTGGCTGCGGCATCAAGCACGTCGAGGCTGGTCAGGCTCTGCGCCTGGGCGGTGGCCTCCCGCTGGGTGAAATGGACGATGTAAACCGGCGCCCTGTCCGCCGCCAGCAACTCGGCAATGGACACATGCAGGGGCGTTTCCCGGTACGCCAAATCTAGAGGCACCGGCCGCCGGGCCGACGCCACCAGCGCGGTTGGCCGCCCATTGCGCCGGCTCAAATCCCGGCGCAGGGCAGCGGTGTCGCCCAAGGTGGCCGACATCAACAGGAACTGGGCCCGGCTCAACTCCAGCAGCGGCACCTGCCAGGCCCAGCCCCGGTCCCGATCCCCGTAGTAGTGGAATTCGTCCATCACCACCAGATCCGCGTCGGTCTTGGCGCCGGTGTGCAGCGCTCGCAGGGCCAAGATCTCGGCGGTGCAGACGATCACCGGAGCGTGACCGTTCACGGTGGCGTCTCCGGTGACCATCCCCACCCGCTCGGCACCGAACGCGGCCACCAGCTCGAAGAACTTCTCGCTGACCAACGCCTTGATCGGCGCGGTGTAGACCGCCCTGCAGCCCTGGGCCAGCGCGGCGAACGCCCCGGCCAGCGCCACCAGCGATTTGCCCGATCCGGTGGGGGTGGCCAGCACCACGTTGTCTCCCGCCATCAGCCGCAGCAACGCCTCCTCTTGATGGGGGTAAAGCTCCAGCCCCACCGCCTCCGCCCAATCGCAGAACGCCCCCAACGACTCATCGGGGTCACCCCCAGCGGGCATGAAATCGCCGAGCGGCGACATGATCTGTGCCATAGCTACTAATTTCGCGTTTATTTCATAGTTTTTTAAGATTTTTCTTTTGCACAGGCTGTGCCTTTCCCCGCCATTCGAGCCCGAACCGAAAACCCTGTTCAAAGCGTTTCTTCAGGCTGCTCACGCGGCGATATCCACAAGCATATGTGGCGCATGTCCAAGCATCTCGCTCCCAAGACCACTCAGGTGGGAATGATTTGAGAATTCTGGTCGCGAGAATGCCCGCCCTCATTCCCGTCGTTGCCGCAACCGAAGGCTGAGACGGACCAGAGAAAGGAGCAAGTTCATGACTCAAACTGAGGAAAACCTCATCGACCCGGCCGCTGCGTGCCAGATGCTCAGCATCGACCAACACAGTCTCCTGCGAGGCATCAACGACGGCATCGTGCCCGCCTACCGCATCGGCGACGCCGTCCGGTTCCGCCCCTCAGAGCTGCGCCATCCCGCTCTCAGCGGTCTGGCCGAGTACTACCGCAAGATCGACAAGGAATTCGCCGCCTAACCTCACCCCAAGCCTCCGCCCCCGACTGCGCCGAACTCCCGCAGTCGGGGGCGGACGGGGGCTTGGCCCCTGAGAGCCAGGCGCGCGACATCTGCCAGACGCGCTCCGTCCAAGGTTGATAAAACCATACTCATCACGAAGCGGGGACGGCCAGTTCCGCTGTTGGTGCCGGTCACACCACTAGCTTCGTGATCACGCGAGACTTGCCCGTACACCCTTGCGTGTATTACACGAGCTCTCAGAGCTCCCACGCGATCCAAGTCGCAGACCTGGTAGCCGGAGTCAGACGGCGAGCCATCGAAGGTGACACCAACCTCAGAGAACTCGACAATTCCCTCGCCGCCATCCGCGCATTGCCTCAAGACAAAGGCG
>JAPYOG010000100.1 GCA_028278785.1 Candidatus Poriferisocius anaerobius
GCTTCGGGGGCCTCGGGGGTGGCGGCGTCGTCATCGTCGTTGCCGCAAGATGCGGCGATCAACGAGAAGGCGAGCACCAACCCGAGCAGGGCCAGCCAGCGATGAACGGATTTTTTCATGGTGATTGCTCCCAACGTTTGGACTTGGAGGATGCGCCTATGCGCGCATCCCCTGAGGGACGCCAGAACACTAGCGGCTGAAACTCCGCTGGGTCCACCCCTTTTGCAGCGATTTCTTCAAGAAGACCGCGGGCGCCCTCGTCGTCGCTCCGGTCAGCATCCGCACCATCGGACGCACAAAGTCCTCAGGGCAGGGGGTCTTCGCGGTCGGCGGCTTTTACGGCGTGGGAGAAGACGATGGCGGGGGCGAGGACTAGAGAGCCCGCGACCAGGCACGCGATGACGGCGGCCACCAGGGGGCTGTGGAACCTGGTGGCGAAGCCGGTGAAGAACAGGGCGGCCGCCGCCAGGTACAGGAGGTAGCCGATCCGCTGGCCTATAGCGGTGAGCCGGGCGATGAGCCGCCGGCGGGCGGCGAGGTCGTCGGTGCTCACGGCAGCCAGCCCGCCTCGTCCAAGAGCGCGGCCAGATCTGATCGGACCCGGTCCAGGGAGAAGTGCTTTGTGGCTATGGCCTGATTCTCGTCCAGCAGGCCGGCGTCGGGGCAGTCCAGGAACGCCCGCACCTCGCCGAGGCGGTCGGCGGAGAACCACCGGAAGCCGAACTCGGCCAGCTCCTCGGCCACCGGGTAGTCGCCCACCACGCAGGGCCGGCGCCAGATGGCCGCCTCCACCGGCGGGTTGCCGAAGCCCTCCCACACCGAGGGGAACACCACCAGATCGGCGGCCGCGTAGATGTCGGGGGTGCGTGCGGAGGGCCGGTGGATGACCGGGCAGCGGGCCCCGCGCAACAGGTTCTCCAGGGTGGCGCCGTAGCCATCCTCGGCTTGGCCCATAAGCCAGTAGGCGCCTCCCAGCTCCTCGGCGATGGCGATGGCGGCGGGGATGTTCTTGCGGGCGATGGCTCTCACCGGGTGGACCACGAGCCGGGTGTCGTCGGCCACGCCCAGCCGGGCTCGCATGGCAGCCCGGTCGCCCTCGGGGCACCGGGTGTCGAAGCCGTTGTAGATGACCGTGGCCGGGATGCCCCGCTGGGCGAACTGCTCCGCGGTGAGCCGGTTGATGACCACATGGCGCCAGGCCGGGTCGTGGGCGGGAAGCTCGGTCACAGATGCGAATCGCCGCCTCTGCCACGGCGGGTCGTGGTGGTGGAGGATGGCCGGCCGGCCGGCCAGCGCCGCGGCGACGGAGCGCGCCGCCGCGGGATTCAAGGGGATGGTGCAAAGGTTCTCCACCACCACGAGGTCCACATCGGCCAAAGCCGCGGCCACGGCGTCAGGGTCGGGGCCGTCAGGCGCCTCGATGCCGAGGCCGGGAACCAATCGGTCTACTGGGCCTTCGCCCGCCACCGTGACCATGTCGAAACCGATGTCGGCCAGGGTCTGCTGCCAGAGGCGGGCGATGATGGACACGCCGTCGCTCAATCCCAGTCGAAAAGAGACGATCGCTCCTCGGGCCATTCCCATGAGGTAACCAGATCTGCCCCTAGTGTGAGACCTTGGAGGCTGTGGGATATTGCAGGGGGATCTTTGCAGGGGGATATTGAGGCGACATGGGGGTTTGGCGACATGGATGAGCCAGCGGACTTCGACCGCTCGTCGGTGCGGGAGGCGGCTCGGGCGGTGCTGGAGGCCCACTGGGTGGCCGAGGGCTATGCAGTGCCGAATCCCGTCGCCTATCCGTGGCAGTGGCTGTGGGACTCGTGCTTCCACGCTGTGTGCTGGGCCGAGCTGGGCGACGAACGCTGCCTCGTCGAGCTCCGCACGGCGCTGTCGGCTCAGAGCGAAGACGGGTTCGCTCCCCACATCAACTATGCCGGCGACCCCGGTGCGGCGGTTGAGCTGTGGGGGCGCCGCGGGGCATCTTCCATCACCCAGCCCCCCATGTACGGGCACGCAGTCGCCGAGCTGGCGCGGCGAGGGGCGGATGTCGGCGGGGAAACCGTGGAGAGAGCCGAGCGCGGCCTGCGATTTCTGCTGGTCCACCGTCGGCGACTGCCCAACGGGCTGGTGGCGCTTTGCCATCCGTGGGAGAGCGGGGCCGACGACAGCCCCCGTTGGGACGACTTCTGCCCCGGAGGCTTCTCGCTGGATGCCTGGCGCCCGATGAAGAACCGGCTGTTGGCGTCGATTTTGCCCAGCCCCGCCGGCTCTGCGGTGGCCAACCCGGCCTTCGAGTGCGCGTCGGCGGGGTTCAATGCCCTGGTGGTGTTCAACGCCTGGGAGTTGGCCGACGTGACCGGTCGGTCGGAGACCACGGCCATGGCCGACGAGCTGGCTGCCTGTCTGGGCGCCCAGTGGGACGAGGCGCTGCGTACTTGGACCGATTCGGGGGCTTCGGCGCCGGGCTCGGGGAGGGCACGCACGCTGGACGGCCTGCTGCCGATGCTGGTCGCCTCCGAGGCTGAGCGAGTCGACGCGGTGGCCGCCGACTTGGTCGACCCGGCCGCCTACGGCGGATGGTGCGGCCCCGCCGGCGTCCACCGGGATGAGCCCGGATTCGATCCCCGCTCGTACTGGCGGGGACCTGCTTGGCCCCAGCTCAACTACCTGATCTGGCTGGGGCTGTGCCGCCACGGCCGCCACCAGGAGGCCCGGCAGGTGGCCGAAGCCACAGTCAGGGGCGCTGTGCGGAGCGGCTTTGCCGAGTACTGGGATCCGGACAGCGGCGCGGGCGGCGGTGCCGCCCCCCAGTCATGGACGGCCCTGGCCGCGCTCATGGCGTGATGGATTTACAGCGATGCCGGCTCACAGCCCGCTGGATTTACAGCGATGCCGGCTCACAGCCCGCTGGGCTCAAAGCCCGATGCCGGCCATGGTGCCGATGATGAGCAGCCGTTGGCGGCTGAACACGTAGCAAGAGATGCTCCTGAGGCTGTCGTCGCCCTCCCAGTCGGTGCGGCTGGGGGTGATCAAGCCGATGTCCAGCTCAGACTTCTCATACACGAGGCCCACGAACACCTCGAACCGCTCATAGCACTCCAAGATCCCCCACCGGTTGACCGCTTCTTCGCCGGGGTAGGGGGCGTTGGTGCCCGCATCATGGGTGACGATGGCGTACACCTGGGCGTTGTGGGGGCGTGAGCAGCCGATAGCCGTGGTGAGCTGGGCGGGCAGGTCGTTGCGGTCCAGATAGGTGTACTGGTTGAAGCACGTTCCCTCCAAAAGGTCGTACGGGTTGGTGACTATCCCCTCGAATCGGTCGCGTAGATCCTCTTCGGTGGGCAGCAGGTCGGGTTCGGCGGTGGGCTCGACGAACACCTCCTCAAGCGGGGCGCTCTCGGGGCTGCTTTGGCCGCACCCCGCCGCGACTAGCGCCAGCCCAACGGCCAAAGACACGAGGAACAGCCTCATTTTGCCCCCGAGCCCCGTCGCATCGGCAGACTCCGTCGCATCGGCAGGAGGCATCAGTAGGAGGGGAGTATCTGGTCGATGTGCCAAAACGCCATGAACATCACAAAAAGAAATGGCAGCGCCGAGATCGCGTAGGCCGGCAGCCTCCTCCATCTTTGCCCGGCGAACAGGGCCGAGAACCAGACGGCCAGCGTCGCGAGCCCCCACAGCACGGCCGGGCCCAGAGCACCTGAGTCGCCGTCGAGGCCCTCGCCGAACGAATCGGCAACCGAAACGGGATTAGCCGCCGCCGAAGCCCGAACGCCGGCTGGTTCTGCGCCGGCTGGTTCTGGCGATGGCGCTGGGGCTGGCGAACGGGATTTCCGGCTGCGCCTGGAGCAGCGAGCCCAACGGCCACCTGCTGCACGGTGCAATGATGATTCTGATGACGCAGGCGGATGCCGGCGTGACCTGCCCCATGTCCATGACCTACGCAAGTATCGCAGCGCTGAAGGCAGCCCCGGAACTGGCGAGTATCTGGCTGCCACGCGTCGCCGCGCAGGACTATGACGGTCGTTTTATCCCCGCTGCAGAAAAGAAAGCCGTTACCATCGGAATGGCAATGACCGAAAAGCAGGGAGGCTCTGATGTGCGCAGCAATACAACACGCGCGGAGCCGGCAGGTGACGAGGGCTACATTCTTGCCGGACACAAGTGGTTCTGTTCAGCGCCCATGAGCGATGCCTTCCTGACGCTCGCCCGGGCCCCGGACGGCCTCACCTGCTTTCTCGTGCCCCGCTGGCGGCCGGACGGTGAACGCAATGCCATCCGGCTCATGCGCCTGAAGGACAAGCTGGGCGACCGATCCAATGCGTCGGCGGAGATCGAATATCACGGCGCCTGGGCGCTGCGCGTCGGCGAGGAAGGCCGTGGCGTGCCGACAATCATCGAGATGGTGCAGCTCACCCGCTACGACTGCGCGCTCGGTTCGGCAGGCGGCATGCGCGCCGCTCTCGTT
>JAPYOG010000101.1 GCA_028278785.1 Candidatus Poriferisocius anaerobius
GCCCCCACCCGCCGGTGCCCGCCAGGATCTCGTCGTTGGACCAGAAGCCCGACAGGATGGGCAGCCCGGCCAGCGCGGCTGTGGCGATCATGAACGTTCGGTAGGTGTGGGGCATGTGGCGGCGCAGACCGCCCATGTCCTTTTTCATGTCGAAGGAGTGGACGGCGTGGCTGACCGAGCCCGAGCCCAGGAACAGGCAGGCCTTGAAGAAGGCGTGGGTGAACAGGTGGAACAGGGCCGCAGTCCACGCCCCCACGCCCAGGGCCAACACCATGTAGCCAAGCTGCGAGACCGTGGAGTAGGCCAGCACCCGCTTGATGTCGTTCTGGACGAAGGCCAGGGTGGCCCCCACCAGGGTGGTGAGCCCGCCGATCAGCGCTAGCAGGTTGATGCTGGATCCGCCGATGGCGTAGCCCTCGAAGAACACCCCGTAGAGCCGTGCCACCATGAAGATGCCCGCCACCACCATGGTGGCGGCGTGGATGAGGGCCGACACCGGGGTGGGCCCGGCCATGGCGTCGGGCAGCCAGGTGTGCAGGAAGAACTGGCCCGACTTGGATATGACCGCGGCGGTGAGGCACAGCGCGGCGGCCAAGGCCACCGTGTGGCTCATGGCGCCGCTGATGGCGGCCTCGTTCACCCCGATCACGTCGAAGGTGCCCGCGCCGAAGAACAGGATCGACACCCCGATGATGAGGCCCATGTCGCCCACACGGTTGGTGAGGAAGGCCTTGAGGGCGGCATCGGAGTTGTCCTTCTCCTCCCACCAGTGGCCGATGAGCACGAACGAGCACACCCCCACCAGCTCCCAGCCCACCAGCATCTGGAGCGTGGTGGATGCGGTGACGAAGAAGAGCATCGACGCGGTGAACAGGCTTAAAAAGGCGAAGAAATGGGTGTAGCGGCGGTCGCCGGCCACGTAGTCGGTGGAGTAGACGTGTACCAGCAGCGACACCACGGTGACCACGAAGATCATCATCACGGCCAAACCGTCGATCATGATGCCGGCGCCGATGGCCTCTGCCCCGTTGGTGAGCCAGGTGATCGACCGGGTAAGCGCGCCCACCCCGCCGGATGCCTCACCCTCGGCTGCGGCCACAAGCCCGCCCGCTCCCAGCGCGTATTCGCCCTCGGCGCCTCCGCCGCCGGCCCTCTCCACCTCGCTGATCCACTGAATGGCTGTGAGCAGGCCGAACACCAAGGAGGCGCCCACCGCCGCGATGCCGATCTCCGAGCCCCCCCGGGGGAAGCGCTTGCCGAACAGCAGGATCAACAGGAACGACACCGCGGGGAACAGCCAGATGAGCCAGGCGTTCTCCAGGAACCACCCAGAGGCGGCGACGGCCTTGCCCGCGGTTTCGGCGGCGGCGGTGATCGCGTTCAGCACCGGCCCATCACCCCTTCATCAGATCGACTTGGTCCAAGTCGATGGATCGGCGGTTCCGGTACAGCAGCAACACGATGGCCAAGCCGATTCCCACTTCGGCCGCGGCCACGGTGATCACGAACAGGGCGAAAATCTGTCCGACAACCGTGTCGTGGAAAGCCCCGAAGGCGATCAGGTTGATGTTCACCGCGTTCAAGATGAGCTCTATGGACATGAGCACCAGCACGCCGTTTCGTCGCGCCAGCACGCCGTAGACCCCGATGCAGAACAGCACCGCGCCCAGAAGGAGCATCTCGTTCAGCAGCATCAGCGGCCAGCTCCCCATGCCGGCGGGCACCAGATCGCCGGCATCAGCCGCCCTCCTCTCGGCGGGCGATGACGATGGCGCCGATGAGGGCGGCCAACAGCAGCACCGACACCGCTTCGAAGGGCACGATGTACTGGGAGAACAGCTCGTCGGACACCTGCGCGGTGGTCTGGGGGGTGGGATCCAGTTCAATGTCCTCGAAGCGGTCCACCAGCGCGCCGATCATCACGGCCAAAAGCAGCAGAGCCGTGAGCACGGCGGGGAACTTGCGCTTGTGGTCGGTTTCGGCGTCCTGGTCGAAGTCCGACCGGGTGAGCATGATGCCGAACAGGAACAGCACGATCACCGCGCCGATGTAGATGAGCACCTGGGTGATGCCGGTGAACTCGGCGCCCACCAGCAGGAACAGGGCGGCCACCCCGGCCAGCACGATCACCAGGTACAGGGCGGCATGCACGATGTCGCGGGTGGTCACCACCCGCAGGGCGGAGGCCACCATCACCGCGGCGATGATCCCGAAGGCGACGTGCTCGGCGATCACCGGGGAACCTTCAACACCTTCTGCTGGGATCCGGCCTCATAGGGCTCGAAGTCGGGCACGGTCTCCATCCACTCGCCGAGGCGCTCCTTGTCGTGGAGCAGGTCGGCGATGCGGGGCTCGGAGTACTCGTACTCGGGGCTCCAGAACAGCGCCTCGAAAGGGCATACCTCCACGCAGATGCCGCAGTACATGCACAGGCTGTAGTCGATGTCGAAGCGGTCGAGCGCGTTCTTCTGGCGGGGCTTGCCACCCTCCCGGCGTGGCGGGGCCAGGTACTTGTGGCCCTCGATGTATATGCACCAGTCGGGGCACTCCCGGGCGCACAGCATGCAGGCGGTGCAGTTCTCCTCGTGGAGGGCGATCACGCCCCGGGCCCGGTCGGCGGGTATCTCCTTCACATGGGGGTACTGCACGGTGTGGGCGTGCTTGGAGGGGGCCGGCAGCACCGGCGGGCCGTCGCCGAACAAGGTGCGCAGCATGGTGCGGGCGGTGACCTTCAACCCCTTGATCAAACCTGGTACTAGCGCCATATCCAGCTCCTGCCTACAAGACGACCTTGAAAACACCGGTGACAACGATGTTGACCAGGGACAACGGGATCAGGAACTTCCACGCTAGGCGCTGCAACTGGTCTTCTCTCAGCCGCGGATAGGTGAAGCGGAACCAGAAGATCAGCGCGGAGACCGCCAATACCTTCACCAGCATGATGACCGGCCCGGCGATGTTGAACCCCCAGTGCCCGAGGTCGCCCCACGGCAGCGCCCAGCCCCCCAGGAACAGCACAGAGGCCAGCGCCCCGAAGGCGAAAGCCGTGCCGAACTCGCCCATGAAGAAGAACAGGAACCGAAAGCCGGTGTACTCCACCTGGTAGCCGCCCACGATCTCCGACTCGGCCACCGGCATGTCGAAAGGCGGCTGGGTGAGCTCGGCCTGCACCGCCACCAGGAAGATGAAGAAGCCTGCGAACTGGGTGAGGATGAACGGGTTGCCGATGCCGCCCCAACCGAATATCTCACCGGTAGCCTGGGCGGAGACGATCTTTTGCAGGTCGAGGGTGCCGGCTTGGATGACCACGCCCATCACCGCCAGAACCAGCGGCAGCTCGTAGGCGATGAGCTGGCCGGCGGCCCGCAAGCCCCCCATGAGGGCGTACTTGTTGGCCGAGGCCCACCCCGCCATCAAGATGCCCACCACCGACAGCGACGACACAGCCAAGGCGTAGAAGACGCCCACGTCCAGCTGGGCCACCACCGCGTCGGGGCCGGCGGGTATGACCACGTAGATCAAGAACGTGGAGATCAGCACCACCAGAGGGGCCAGGGCGAACACCGTCCGGTCGGCTTTGTCCGGGAAGATGTCCTCTTTCTGCAAGAACTTCAAACCGTCGGCCAGAAGCTGGAGGGTGCCGTAGGGGCCGGCTTCCATGGGGCCGAGTCGGCTCTGCATGAAGCTCATCATCTTCATCAGGAAGACATAGCCCAGTATCAGCGCCGCGGTTGGGACGACCAGGGCGACAACGCCCAATTTGATGATGCTCGATGCCCAGTAGGGCACCTCCGCAGCCAGCAGGCCCGACACCGCTGTGGCCCCGGTCATCGGTCGATGTCTCCCAGGATGAAGTACAGGCTGGCCAAGATAGTGATTATGTCGGGAACATACACGCCCTTCAGCAGCCAGGGGGTTATGGACATGTTGGAGAAGCTGGCCGAGCGGATCTTCACCCGGAACGGCACCAGGTCGCCCTTGCTGACGATGTAGTAGCCCATCTCGCCCAGCGGGTTCTCGGTGGCCGCGTAGGCCTCGCCGCCCGGCACCTTGATGATGCGGGGCACCTTGGCCATGATCGGCCCCGGGGGCAGGCCGTCCAGAAGCTGGTCCACCATGTGGGTGGCCTCTCTGGTCTCCTGGAGCCTCACCCAGTAGCGGGCGAATGAGTCGCCGTCGGGGTGGGTCCACACCCTCCAGTCGATCTGGTCGTAAGCCAGGGCCTCTTGACCGTCGCGCCGCAGATCCCAGTCCACCCCGCTGGCCCGGACGTTGGCGCCGGAGAGCCCGTAGGCCAGGCCCACCTCCGGGGGCACGATGCCGATACCCCGGCAGCGGGCTTGGAAGATCTCGTTGCCCAGCACCAGCTCTTCGAACTCGTCGCAGAAGTTGCGCATCTTCTCCATGGCCTGCTTCGTGTCTTCGATCCAACCCCTGGGCAGGTCGTCTTTGAGGCCTCCGATGCGGTCGAAGTTGGGGTGGAAGCGCCCGCCGGTGGCAGCCTCGATCTGGTTGAGCACGAACTCCCGGTCGCGGAAGGCCATGAACACCGGGGTCACGGCGCCTAGCTGCACTGCCATGTCGCCCAAGAACAGGGTGATGTTGGCGATCCGGCTCAGCTCGAACAGCGCGGTGCGGATCCATTGGGCCCGAGGCGGTGCCTCCACCTCCATCAGCTTTTCGGCGGCCAGGATGAACGGCACCTCGTTGGCGAAGCTGCCCAGCCAGTCGATTCGGTTGATGAGCGTGGTGATCTGGGGATAGGTTCGCACCTCGGCCAGCTTCTCGTAGCCTCTGTGCATGTAGCCCATGATCGGCTCGGCTTCCACCACCTGCTCTCCGTCGAGGCGGGCCACCAGCCTCAGCGTGCCGTGGGTGGCGGGATGCTGAGGGCCGATGTTGAGGGTCATGCCCTCGGTCTCGATCTCGACGTTCAGCCGGGCGTCGGCCGCCTGGGCGGCCACATATGCAAGCTGCTGGCGCTGGTCGGTCCCGGACGCGGTCACGAGTCCTCCTCGCCTGGGAAGAGCTCCACGTCCACGATACCGGGCCACGGCTTCACCCGCCGGGCCAGCAGCGGGAAGTCCTTGCGGAGGGGGTTCCCCTCGAATTCGCCGGGCAGGTAGATGTTGCGGAGGTCGGGATGGCCGTTGAAGCGGATCCCGAACATCTCCCAGGCCTCGCGTTCGTGCCAGTTCGCACCGGCGAATATCGGGATGAGGGTGTCTATGCTCAGATCGCCGTCGGGCAGATCGGCTTTGATGGTGATGCCCAGGTGGTCGGTGACCGAGTAGAGGCGCATCACCATCTGGAATCGGGTCTCGCCGCCGGCGTAGCCCTGCTCTGTGGCCCCGGCGGCTCGGGGCTCGGGGTTGTCCTCTTGGGCGTCCATGTCCCGGCCGTATGGTGATGGCAGCCAGTCGATGGCCGACAGCCAGTCGAAGAAGGCGCAGCCCAGCCGGTCTCGTGCGGCGGTGGCGGCGCCGGTCCAAGAGTCGCGGGTCACCCGCACCCACAAATCGCTGCCCGGAATGATGTGATGCTCCAAACAGCCTTCGCCCAGAGCGTCGGCCATCTTGTCGGCCCAGTCCTCCCGGCGCCTGTCGGGCTGGGCCCCGGCCTCGGCGTCTGCGCCGGTCTCAGTCGACGACAATGGGGCCGCCTTTCCACCGCACCGCGGGATCCTCGTTGCCGATGCGCTCTTGGAGCAGCACGATGCCCTCCAGCAGCGCCTCGGGCCGGGGCGGGCAGCCGGGCACGTACACGTCAACCGGAATGATCTGGTCGATGCCCTTGGTCACCGAGTAGGAGTCCCAATAGGGGCCTCCGCAGTTGGCGCAGGATCCCATCGAGATGACGTACTTCGGGTCGGGCATCTGCTCGTACAGGCGGAGGATGGAAGGCACCATCTTGTCGGTGACGGTGCCCGAGATCACCACCAGATCGGCTTGCCGGGGGCTGGCGGGGAACGGGATCACGCCGAGGCGCATCACGTCGTAGCGGGGGGAGCCGATCACCGCGCCCATCTCGATGGCGCAGCAGGCCAGTCCCCACTGGTACATCCAGATGGAGTACTTCCGGCTGAGGTTGAGCAGCTTGGTGAGGGGTTTTGGAGCTTTGCCGCTGGCGACCAGTCCCACTGCCTACCTCAGATCCACCGGAGAACGCCCTTTCGCCAGGCGTACACCAGGCCCAGCGCAAGGATGAAGATGAAGATGGCCATCTCGACCAAGCCGAAGGTGCCGTAGGCCTCGAGGCGGGTGGCCCAAGGGAAGATGAACACCGCTTCCACGTCGAACATCACGAACAGAAGGGCGAACACGTAGTAGCGGATGTTGCTCTGCGACCAGCCCAGCCCCACGGGGTCGACGCCGCTCTCGTAGGTGATGTACTTCTGTGGCTGCGGTCGGCTGGGCCGCAACAGGCTTCCGAGCCCCAGCATCCCGAATACCAGGGCGCCTGCCAGCATGAGGAACAGGGCGACGAGCAGGTAGTCGCGGAGGAACTCCGACACGGCCCGAAGGTTACCGATGGCGTTTTCTCAGGGCCAAGACGTACCTGTGGGCCTACGGGGCAGGGATATAGGCCACGGCGATAACCCCCGGCCCGGCGTGGGTGCCCACGACCGGACCGACCAGGGTCACGCTCAAGGGGTTGTGAGCGGGTTCACTGCCCAAGCTGGACACAAAGGCGTCGATGTCGTCGGCCGCCCCGTGGGCGACGGCCAAGTGCTCGAGGGCGCCGGCTTCGGCCACCTGTTTGGCCAGCCAGCTCCGCGCCTTGCCGCGGGTTCTCTGCTTGCCCGCTTCTTTGACGACGCCTGAGGTGAGGTCGAGGCAGGGTTTGATGGACAAGGCGCTGCCCAACAGGGCTTGCGCGGCGCCGATGCGCCCACCCCTCTTGAGGTTTTCCAGAGTGTCCACCACGGCATAGATGACCACACGATCTCTCAGCTCTTCGAGGGCGGCTTCGATCTCGTCTGCGCCGTGCCCGGCCTCGGCGGCTTCTGCTGCCGCCTTCACCATGAGGCCCAACCCCGCTGAGACCTTCCCGGAGTCCACCACCCTCACATCCACCTCGCCCTCGAGAGCCCGAGCCGCGGCTTGGGCCGACTCCCCGGTAGCGGAGAGGGCGAACGACAGGTTGACGCAGACCACGGCCTCTGCTCCGGCCTCGGCCAGTTCCCGAAAAGCCGCCTCGAAAGCGCCCGGTGCCGGGGCAGCCGTGGAGGGCAGCTCATCGCTGGCCGCCATCATCTCGTAGAAGCCCGCAGCCGACAGGCCCTCGCCGTCGGTGAACTCCTCGTCGCCGAAGCGGATGGAGAGCGGGACCACGGTGATCTGGTGGCGCTCGATCTCAGCGGCGCTCAGATCGCACGAGCTGTCGGTTACAATTCGGACGGTCATGGCATGACCCTACTGCCTCGAGAGCTTTCTCGGGGACGTCGACTTGGAACGATGGCGCTGCCACCAGCTTCGTGCCCACCACAGCATCAAGATGGCCAGAGCAGCGGCCGCGATGGCCACGCCGGCGCCCGGGAGCGAGGTCGTCCTCACGGTGAGCTGGGTTTCGCCCAGCGCCAGCAGACCGGTGGGGGAGTTGACGCTGATCTCCAGCACTGCATCCCCCGAGGTCTTGGCCTGCACCGGCACCTGCACCTGGTTGACTCCGGGGGCCAGGCGCCACAGCAGGGAATCCCCGTTGGGAAAGTCCAGCTTGTCGCTCTTGAAGTCCAATTGCACGATCACATCGTGGCCGAGGCTGTTGCGAATCAGCATGGGAATACTGTCGGATCGGCTGGTCAGAGTGATCCTCTGGCGGCTTGGGGGATGAATGGCGGCCACGGTGTCCCGCACGGTTTGGGCCACCACGGCCAGGTATGCGTCACGCTGGGTTTCGGTCAGGCCGTAGGTGCCCGACAGCAACAGGGCCCGCTCCAAGGCCTCGATAAGCTGGCGTTCGGGGGTGCCCACGGTGGCGATGGGATCGACCATGTTCCGATAGGAGCGGGCGATGCGCTGGCCGGCGCTCAGGGCGGCCTCGTAGTCCTCCCCGAATCCATTCTCGTCTGCGGCGCGCACTTGGCGGAAAGTGTCTGGGGGGAGGCTCTCGAGGATCGTGGCGGGGGCTACGGGGGCAAGGATCGGGCTGGCGCTGATCTCGTCCAGCATCACTCCCAATCCGCTCGCGTCCAATAGCGCATCCGCAGGTGGCGCCAGCACAATCCCCCGGCGTCGCTGAGGGTCTTCGAACCACCGCACTGCGAGGTCGGCCAGCACCAGGTACGGCGCCACATCGGCCCGGTCGGGCCGGGTGAAGTGGGCAGTGGCCGTGCTGTCGATTACCAGTGCTTTCATCGGCCTCTCGAGCGCAGGAAGCAAAAACGACGTCTTGGCCGCTGTGCTGGCCGTTTCGTCAGCCGGATCGAGCAGGGCGTCGGGAACCAGCACCAACTCCACCCGCGCCTGTTGAAGTCTTTGCAGGAGCTCCGGGGAGGCCGATGTGGTCAGCACCATGATCTCCTCGTCAACTGCTGCGCCCAGATTCTCTGCCAGCACCGCGGCCCCGGCCTCGATCTGCCAGCCGATTTGGAGGCCGAGGTTCTGGTCGATCCAGGCGTCGCTGTCGAGCGGCACATATGTGTTGCCCGCGATCTGCCGGTTGATGGTGGCTTGCAGGAGCTCGGCTGAGAGCCGGGCGTGTTCGGGCTGATCGCTGATGGCCAAGGCGTCGATCAGATGGGGATCTATCGAGAGCATGGCCAGGGGCTGGGGTCGGACTCCGGGGTCGAAGACGTCGGCCACCGTTTGCAGGCTCGCTCCGGCGAGCCCCAGGTCCACCCTGTTTTGAGGGTCGACCGCGGGGGGCCCGCTCACCGAGAGCACCGTGCTCACCAAAAGGGGCGGGTGG
>JAPYOG010000102.1 GCA_028278785.1 Candidatus Poriferisocius anaerobius
CAGCCTCGAGGGCATCTACCAGCGCTACACCGACATCGCCCGGCTGTCGAAGTTCGCCGGCGGCATCGGCGTGGCCTGGCACCGCATCCGCTCCAAGGGCTCGCTCATCCGGGGCACCAACGGGCTGTCCAACGGCATCGTTCCCTGGCTGAAGACCCTGGACAGCTCCGTGTCCGCCGTCAACCAGGGCGGCAAGCGGAAGGGCGCGGCCTGCGTGTACCTGGAGACTTGGCACGCCGATGTCGAGGACTTCTTGGAGTTGAAGGAGAACACCGGCGACCACAACCGCCGAGCCCACAACCTCAACCTGGCCAACTGGGTTCCCGACCTGTTCATGGAGCGGGTGGAGAAGGACTGGCAGTGGTCGCTTTTCGACCCCAAGAAGGTGCCCCACTTCACCGACCTGTACGGCGACGAGTTCCGGGAGGCCTATGAGGAGGCCGAGCGCGAGAAGCTCTACGAGCGCCAGCTTCCCGCACGCCAGCTCTACAGCCGCATGATGCGGTGCCTGGCCCAGACCGGCAACGGCTGGATGACCTTCAAGGACGCATCCAACCTGCGCTGCAACCAAACCGGCCGCGAGGGGCGCACCGTACACCTGTCCAACCTGTGTACCGAGATCATCGAGGTGACCAGCGCCGAGGAGACCGCGGTGTGCAACCTGGGCTCGGTCAACCTCGGGGCGTTCGCAGACGCCGACGCCGCCGAGATGGACTTCGAGCGGCTCGGCGGGGTGGTGCGCTCGGTGGTGCCCTTCTTGGACCGTGTGATCGACATCAACTTCTACCCCACCCCCGAGGCGGCCGCATCCAACGCCAAGTGGCGTCCGGTGGGGCTGGGGTTGATGGGCCTCCAAGACGTGTTCTTCCACCTCAACCTGCCGTTCGACAGCGACGAGGCCCGGCGGCTGTCGACTCGCATCTCCGAGGAGATCTACTTCAACGCACTGTGGGCCTCCACGGAACTGGCCGAGAAGCACGGCCCCCATCCGGCGTTCGCCGACACCCGTGCCGCCGAGGGCCATCTCCAGTTCGACCTGTGGGGCGCAGAGTGCTCCGATCCGGCCCGGTGGCAGACGCTGCGAGACCGCATCGCCGAGCACGGCCTGCGCAACTCCCTGATGATCGCAATCGCCCCCACCGCCACCATCGCATCCATCGCCGGGTGCTATGAGTGCATCGAGCCCCAGGTGTCCAACCTGTTCAAACGGGAGACGCTCTCCGGGGAGTTCTTGCAGATCAACCGCCACCTGGTGGGCGACCTCCAGAAGCTGGGCCTGTGGGACGAGCAGATGATCGCCGACGTCAAGCGGACCGAGGGCTCGGTTGCCGGCATCGACCGGATACCCGACGACCTCAAAGCGGTGTACCGCACCGCATGGGAGATCCCCCAGCGATCGCTCATCGACATGGCCGCCGAACGGGGAGCGTTCATCGACCAGTCGCAGTCGCTGAACCTGTTCATGGAGTCTCCCACCATCGGCAAGCTCAGCTCCATGTATTTGCACGCCTGGAAGGCGGGGCTGAAAACCACCTACTACCTGCGGTCTCGCCCGGCCACCCGGATCAACCAGACCACCGCCAGCGCCCCCTCTGCTGCTGCCGCCCCGGTGCCCGACGCCGAGGCGGTGGCCTGCTCTTTGGAGAACCCCGAGACCTGCGAGGCCTGCGACTGATGGCTCTCGCAGAAACCCCGTTTGCCGGCGAGGACACGGCTCGCCCAGCGCCGGCGCCTCCGGCCGCTGCGGCAGCACCGGATCAAGGGCGCATCCTCGATCCCGGCTTCAACCTGACCCTTCGCCCCATGCGCTACCCGCAGTTCTTCGACATGTACCGCGACGCCATCAAGAACACCTGGACGGTGGACGAGATCGACTTCTCCGACGACCTCGTGGATCTGGAGCGCGCCATTCTGCCCGCGGAGAAGCACCTGGTGAACCGGCTGGTGGCCTTCTTCGCCACCGGCGACTCCATCGTGGCCAACAATCTGGTGCTGAACCTCTACCGCCACGTCAACGCCCCCGAGGCCCGGATGTACCTGTCCCGGCAGCTCTACGAGGAGGCCCTGCACGTTCAGTTCTATCTGACCCTGTTGGACAACTACATCCCCGACCTCTCTGAGCGGGAGGCGGCCTTCGCGGCCATCGACAACATCCCCTCCATCCGCCAGAAGGCGGAGTTCTGCTTCCGGTGGATGAACGCGATGGACGACATCGACCGGTGCGACACCCCCCAGCAGCGCCGCCAGTTCCTGTTGAACCTGATCTGCTTCGCCACCTGCATCGAGGGGCTGTTCTTCTTCGCCGCCTTCGCCTACGTGTACTTCTTGAGATCGAAGGGGCTGTTGAACGGGCTGGCCGCGGGCACCAACTGGGTGTTCCGCGACGAGAGCTGCCACATGAATTTCGCCCTCGAGGTGGTGAACACCGTGCGGGCCGAGGAGCCCGAGCTGTTCGATGCCGAGCTCGGCGAGCAGGTCACCACCATGATCGGCGAGGCGGTGGACTGCGAGCACCAGTTCGCCGAGGACCTGCTGGGCCAGGGCGTGCCCGGCATGTCGGTGGCCGACACCCGCCGCTATCTGGAGTTCGTGGCCGATCAGCGCCTCGCCCAGCTCGGGTTGCCCAAGCAGTTCGGCGCCAAGAACCCGTTCTCGTTCATGGAACTCCAAGACGTGCAGGAGCTGACCAACTTCTTCGAGCGCACCGTGGCCTCCTATCAGGTGGGCGTGGAGGGCGACGTGGCCTTCGACGAGGACTTCTAGCCGTCCTACCTAGCTCCCCGGTCGCAGCAGTTCCAGCAGGGCGCGGGCCTGCTGCGCGTGCCATTCCGACTCGCGGAGCTTGTCCATGGCGGTCTTCAAGCTGACCACCCGCCGGAGCAGGTCGTCGTCGGCTTTGCCGGTGCGGGCCTGGCGCTCCAGATAGGTCAGCTCCCGCTGGGCCGACTCGTACAGCAGTATGGACATCAAGACCTCTTGGCGGTGAGAGCTTGTGCGGAGCCCCTCGTCTTCATCCACCAGGAGTTCCTGCATGAGCGCGGTCATCTCCCCATCCGCCTCGGCTAGCAGCGTGTCAATGTCGGGATATTCCAGCAGGGCCTCGAACACGCCCCGGTAAAGCGGGTGGTGGAACATCTCGGGAACGATCTCGGGCCAAACCGCACCAGGCTCATGGGCGGCCAGCCACAACACCTGGCGCTCCACATTGTTGGGCGCAGATCTGGCGGCGCCCCCACTGGTCTCATGCGCCGCGTAGTCTCCGCCGGGCTCATGGCTCGCATCGGCCGGATGGGGCGCCTCATCGGCCGGCGGGCCGGAGGCGCGGCGGCCGCGGCCGCGACGACGGGCATCGGCCACCACCCTCCGCAGGTGATCGGCGCTCACCATGCACCGATCAGCAACCTCCACCAGGTACTTGTCGCGGATTTCCGGGTTGGGGTGCTCGGCCACGAGCCGGGCGGCCCGCTCCCCCGCTCGAACCTGGCCTTTGACCGTTGACAGATCGACATCGCCCAGCACCCGGTTGATGCGGAAGTCCATGAAGTCCACCGCTTCAGACATAGCGGACGACAGCCGCTCAGGATCGCTCTGAGCCAGGTCTCCGGGATCGGCCCCCGGGGGCAGATCGGCCACCGCCACCTCCAGCTCGAAGGCGTGCTCCCACTGGGAGAAGCGCTCGGCCGCGGTCTGGCCGGCGGAATCAGCGTCGAAGGCCAGCACAATGCGGGAGACGTAGCGGCGTAGCACCCGCACATGCTCCTCGGTGAGGGCGGTTCCACAAGTGGCCACCGCTCGGTGGATGCCGGCTTGGCCGAAGCCGATCACGTCGGTGTAGCCCTCGCACACGATCACCTCGCCTGCGTTCACAATGTCCTGCTTGGCCCAGTTGAGGCCGTACAGGATCCGGGACTTGCGGTACACGGCGTTGTCCACCGAATTCTTGTACTTGGGGCCCTCCCCGCCGGGCAGAATACGCCCCCCGAAGCCCACCGGCTTGCCGTTGGAGTCGAATATCGGGAACAGCAGCCGCCCGCGGAAGCTGTCCCAAGTTCGCCCACCCTCGCTGCTGCGCCCTAACCCAGCGTCAGAGAACACCTGCGCCGGCATGCCGCCTGTCGCACCTACTCCCAATGCCCCGGCCAGAGCATCCCAGTCGTCGGGCGCCCATCCCAGCTTGTACTGGCGCACCACTTCGCTGTCGTAGCCCCGGTGGCGGAGGTAGCCCCGGGCCTGTCCGGCATCGGGCGCAGTCAACAGCCGCTGGTGGTACCACTCCACCGCCTGCTCCAAGGCTTCGGTGAGCTTGCCCCTCTTGGCCCGATCGGCCCCCTCGCCGGGCGCGGTGTAGCGCAGCACAATCCCTGCCCGGCTTGCCAGGCGCTCCACCGCCTCGGGGAAGTCGGCGTGCTCCACATCCCTCAAGAAGGTGATGGCATCGCCGCTGGCCTTGCAGCCGAAGCAGTGGTACACGCCCATCTCGGCGTTCACCGAGAACGACGGCGTCTTCTCGGCGTGGAACGGGCACAGCCCCTGCCAGCGGCGGCCCACCCGCTTGAGCTGCAAGTACTCGCTTATGACCGCGACGATGTCCGTCGCCTCCCTCACCCGGGCCACGTCTTCGTCGTGGATGCCCACGGTGTGAGACTACGCCGCGCCGATGACAGCTTGGGCAGCGACAGCTTGGGCAGCCGCCAAGCGCGTCACCGGAACCCGGTGCGGGGAGCATGAAGAGCCGGCTGCCGCCGCGGGCCGCTGCCGGTTGGTCACCGCCCCAGCCTCACAGCCCGAGCTTGGCGTCCAAGTGCTCCGTAAGCCCGTCGATGTGTACCCGATCCTGCTCCATGGTGTCGCGGTCGCGCACCGTGACCGCTCGGTCTTCCAGGGTGTCGAAGTCCACGGTCACGCAGAAGGGCGTGCCGATCTCGTCTTGGCGCCGGTAGCGGCGCCCGATGGACTGGGTCACGTCGTAGTCGGTCATCCACCGGGGCTGAAGCAGGCCCAGCACCTCCTGGCAAACCGACTGGAGCTCGGGCTTCTTGGACAGGGGCAGCACCGCCGCCTTGTAGGGCGCCAGCCGGGGGTGCAGCCGCAGCACCGTGCGGGTGTCCCCCCGCACCTCCTCGGTGCCGTAGGCGGCCAGCAAAAACGCCATCATCGTGCGGGTGGCGCCGGCGGCCGGCTCGATCACGTGGGGGCGGTAGCGCTCGTCGGCCTGCTGGTCGTAGTACTCCAAGTCGGCGCCGGAGTGCTGGGCGTGCTGGGCGAGGTCGTAGTCGGTGCGGTTGGCGATGCCCTCCAACTCGCCCCATCCCCAGGGGAACAGGTACTCCACATCGGCGGTGCCGGCCGAGTAGTGGCTCAGCTCGTCGGCGCCGTGGGGGCGCAGGCGCAGTTTGTCGGCGGGGATGCCCAGCTCGGTGTACCAGTCCATGCGGGCGCCGCACCAGTACTCGAACCACTTGGCGGCCTCGCCGGGAGGCACGAAGAACTCCATCTCCATCTGCTCGAACTCCCGGGTGCGGAAGATGAAGTTGCCCGGGGTGATCTCGTTGCGGAACGACTTGCCAATCTGGGCGATGCCGAATGGCGGCTTGGTGCGCACGGTGTTCAACACGTTGGCGAAGTTGATGAACATCCCCTGGGCGGTCTCGGGCCGCAGGTACACGTCGGCCCCGGCCCCGGCCACCGGGCCAGCCTGGGTTTGGAACATCAGATTGAACTCCCGCGCCTCGGTGAACTGGCCCTTTGCGCCACAACTCGGACACGTGTCTGGGTCTTCCAGCTGATCCTCGCGGTGGCGCGCCCCGCAGCTTCGGCAGTCCACCAGGGGGTCGGTGAAGTTGGTCAGGTGACCCGATGCCTCCCACACCTGGGGGGGCGACAGGATGGAAGCATCGAGGCCGACCACGTCGGTGCGAAGCTGCACCATGGTCCGCCACCAGGCGTCTTTCACGTTG
>JAPYOG010000103.1 GCA_028278785.1 Candidatus Poriferisocius anaerobius
GGCGAGGGCTTGGGCCAGATTGTGGCTGTAGCGGGTGAGGGATGCATGGTCCAAGGGTGGTGTGGCGCTGTTGGGTGTGTCGGCGAGAGTGCCGTGGGCAGCTTCGTAGGCTTGGGTAATGGCATCGTAGCGTCCAAGAATGAGGCTCTTGGTTCGGAACTCGCCGCAGCGCTCTTTGTCTTTGCGACTGACAATTGAGAATGTGTCCATGATGTAGACAGTATCGACTCGATTGATGCCGTAAAGGTGGAACATCAGGGCATCCAACTCCGCACAGATTAGAGTACGGCGTTCGTAGCTCCACATAAATGGTCCGCCTCGGTAGTCAAGCGAAACCGCAAAGGCCTCTATGTCCCAAGAGGTATAGACAAGTTCTAGGAGCGCAGAAGTCACATGGCGTTCATGAACTTGCACTGATTCGTACGGAAGTGCTGAGAGTTGTTTAAGGTATTCGTAAGTCATGTGATTGCCACCCACCTTTTGTCGTGCAATGTAGTCAAAAGCGTGTGAACAAAACACTGCAAGAAGCAAGTGTGGTGACTTCGATGCTCTGAGGATTGGTTCGGAATGCCCAACCGCTGCAAGAGGAAGGGCACTAGCAACCATTGTGCGTTCGTTCGTAGAACTGGTGATGTCATTAATGCCCAAAAGCCATCTTGTATCACTTTCTACTCTCTTATCGACTTCGACTTCGCTGATCCAGTTCAAAGGCATGGCCACGACATTCGGATCATTCTTCTCTTCTAGTGTCAGGTAACGCGGTTGATTCTGACGCTTCTTGGCTGTCTTGCTCTTTATGATGTCTGCCGCACGATGATCGTAGATCGTAGCCATTTTTCCTTCATAAAGTGGGAGATAGCGGCCGGTCTGCTGAGCGTCAGATGAAGGACGCATAAAGCTATTACCTTGTAGAATCCATCCCTCGGCTTCTAATTCTTCGCGTGTTCGGAATAGGTGAGAGGCAGTGTTCATCATAAACATAAGTTGGAACTCCACCCCCCAAGAATTGCCTTTTGCATCATTCTCCCTGACTAGGGGCGGTACTCGTCGGTAGATAGCTTTGGTGATTTCTGCATCGCGATTTGTGCGGAAGATTGGACATGTATGCGTATTGGGGTTAAGGAGGGCAAAGTCATCCAATTCAAGTGTGAATACTCGCCTAGTATCTCTGAGATCGTCTGGTTGGTGAGCGAAGAACGAGAAATTAGGGTTATCGATTCGATTCTGAGAGCCCGAAAGTGTGAGGAGGCAAAATTTATAGCTACGGTGAACTCCCGGAAACAACGGCTTCGCATTTTCGAAGTCAAACAGCGATGCTAATACTCTTCTTTCAATCATTTGCCGGAAGAACTCTTGGGTGAATGAGTCCGTGGCGATTCCTGTCGGCATGATTGTGCCAGTTTGACCAGTGGGAGCAATGGCATTCCACATGAACTCTAGGAATAAGGGGGCTGTGTTCAAACGCCCCACGCTACCGAGTGGATAACACCCGGATGCATGGATGAAACGTTTCAAACCATCCAGATGGCGCAGGTCAGCCTGATAGCGCTCATACGATTCTGGTTCAACATCTTCAAGGTCGCGGAGCATTGCGTTGCGTTTGGCCATTGTCGGTGCTTCGGCGATTTCGGAGTGACTGACAGCAAACGTTTCGCGCGGATCGTATTGAATCTGATCCCAGGGCGGATTGCCGAGAACGGCATCGAAGCCGCCGGACCAACCGGTTTGGGGGTTGGTGGCGTCTTCCGGGTCGTCTGGTACCGAGAACACTTGCGGGAAGGTCAAGTGCAGGTGGGTGAACTGGTAGTCGCCAGCCACTCGCTGGATCGCCTCTAACGCGCTGGCATCCAGCAGCGTGCGCGGTGAGGCATGTCCATGCAGCATCTCCTGTACGTGGTCGGGGGCTAGCCCTTGTACCTCTCTCAGCAACTCGTCGGTGATGGCTGGACTATCAGGGGATTTCCTGACCACAAATGCGGCGCACCAGGTGTCAGCGATCAGCTTTTCCTTCTGTGCGAGTCCTCCGTCTCTTACCTCGGCGTATGCAACCGCCTTTTGAGCAACCTGTCCGGCAGTCGGTTCGGGGACATCATCAATGCGGCTAACTGCGGAGGACAACTGGGCGCTGCTCGCGGCCATCGAATAGTCCAGTTCCAGAAGGAGTTGGGCTGGGGCATTTCGCTCGGCCTTGTTCCTCTTGCGTAGGGCGCTGGTGTGCTTTCGGTCGTCACCAGTCAGGGGCTTGAAAGCGGCATCGGGGATGCCTGCGGCCAGCAGCTTGGGGGTGGTGCCCAGGAGGCTGTTTCCGCAGACGATGTGGTGTTCAAGAAAGCCCAAGGGCCGACCGGGGACGTTGGCCTCCAACCACAGGCTTACTTTGCACAGTTCGACGGCCATCGGATTGATGTCGATCCCATAGAGACAGTGGCCCACCACCTCTCGCAGCGAAGCACGCAGCTTGTCGGCACTCGGTTCGGTCCCTCCCTCACGGACTCGGGCCAGCCGGGCGGCAATGCGGTGGGCAGCGGCGATTAGGAAGTGGCCTGATCCGCACGCGGGATCGAGGACCTTCAGGTCCAGCAGGGCTTGTTCGGGATCGGATTTGGCCGCGGCCTGGTCGATCACCGGATCTAAGGCGTCGTCCAGAAGGCGGGAAATGAGCGATGGCGGGGTGTAGTAGCTGCCGGTGGTCTTGCGCTCGCTGCCCGCCGCTCGTCCCAACCCAAAGGTGCGGGCGTCGGGGTCGACTTCGGGGTGCAGTTCCAACAGCGACTCGTAGATCGAGCCCAGTTCTTCGGTTCCGAGGTTGCGGTAGTCCACTTGGCGCTGGAGACGGGACTCCTCGTCGCGCACAAGGGCCAGATTGCGGACGGTTTCAAGCAGGCGGGCATTGTTGATCTGGACATCGGCCAAGTCGGGGGCCTGAGCCGATGACCACAAGAAGCTGCCGAGCGGGGTAAGCCCTAGTGCGGTTCGGGTGTTCTGCTGGGCTTCGGTGTCGCCTACGTCGAGGGCGGCCATGGTCACGGTCAAGGCCGCCCACAGGTCGCTGTGGGCGCCGCCCCGGCGGCGTTCGGCCAAGCGGCGCAGGCGGGCCACCGAGTAATGGCGCTCGTAGCAGCGCTTGGCCTCGGGGTCAGCGTCGGCGGCGTGGAGCAGGTCGCGGGCCTCGGCCACCAGCAGGAATAACAGGCGGTACACGATCCGAAGAAGCTGGCGCTGCAA
>JAPYOG010000104.1 GCA_028278785.1 Candidatus Poriferisocius anaerobius
AACCTGGCCCTGCGAGACCAGAACAAGGGGCTGTCCGCCGGGGAGAAGAGCCTGTTCAACAAGGCTCGCAATGTGCTGGTGTCGGAGCTCAGCTTCTCGTTGAACGAGTCGGAGGAAAAGGTGCTCGACCGGCTCGAAGACGCTTTATCCTGACCCCGCTCGGCGATTCGCCCGCTACGCTGGGCCTACCGCGGGCTGTGGCGCAGTTTGGTCAGCGCACCTGCTTTGGGAGCAGGGGGTCGCCGGTTCAAATCCGGCCAGCCCGACCCTATGGCAACGCCGTTCTGGCTGGCCGCCGTCCGACGATCCTGCTATTGCGAACGGCAGCCTCCGCTGTGATTGCTGTTCAAAATGCAATACGCCCTTTTGCGGGGCATCCACTTCCTGCAACGGGTGGATGCCGCGGAAAACCTGCCAGCACCAACCGGCGCAGGGGCCGCGCGGGTCGCAGGGGATTCATCCGCATCGCCTTGATATCCGGCCATCTCTTGGAGGATTATTCGCTCGGGCACGAGTTCGGTCAACCTGACCACGTTGTTGATGTGGCTCACATATCCCGACAGTTTCAGCCTTCTGTTGATCCCCTTGACGGTATCTTCGTTCTGGCCTAATTGGCGCGCGATGTCGATGATTCTGCTTTCTCCCCCCAAATCAACGAGCCCTTTCAAGTACTGCTGTTCGGAATCGGACAAGTCGTAGAAAGCAGGTTCGCTGACCCTTTCACCAAACTTCTCTTGCGCCAATCTCACGGCTTCGCCAGCCGCAGCCCCATCGATAGTCTTTCTAGGGGCGTCTGCGACAGTCCATGCAGTATGCCCGACTAGCTGTAGCATGTAAGGCGAAGTTCCGATGCTGTCGGCCGCCGCAGTCCCATCGCGCTGCCAGATGAGCGAGATTCCGTTTCGGACACCTCACCCTTGAATCCACCCAAGCCCACTGCCCGCGTCCTCTCGACGGTTTTCGGGGTGTCCAACATGCCCAAATCCAGACTTGGGTATCTGTCGGGCAATGCGCTTATCTCCTCCTTTATCCGCCCCAAGAGTCCGCTGCTGCTGGCATCCAAGGACATGACCACCCAGCCGTCCGATGCCGCTCGATCTTCGATTTCGGTTACCGCAACGGTCTTGCCGGACCCCCGCACCCCTCTCAGGATGCTGGTATAGCGCGTGTCCCTGGGGCCAGTGACCAGCCCCGACCCCAGGTCTGCCAGCAGCTCGTCGCGGCCTACCAGCATTGAGGGCAGTTGCCCGAATCCAGGCGAAAAGGGATTGGGCGCTGCTTGCCCCAACTCCGACGACGTGTTGCTCACGAAACCATAATACCCCACCAGGAAACCGATATCTCACTAAGAGACTGACTACCTCATCAGAAAACTCTTATCTCACTAGGAGACGGATTGCCTCATCAGGACGGCAGCGCCAACAGCCATCACCCCAGAGCCGCCACCACAGCCATATGTCGCCGGGGACGGGTTGTGTCAATCGGTGCAGATGACGTGGCCTTGGGCTTTGTGGTTGGCGAGGCCTTGGTTCCAGGCGAGGACGAGGGTGTGAATATCCCCCCTTTGGCTGGTCACCTGGATTGTGCCGCTCTACTGTGAATCGGCGGTGCGCTCGATGCGCACGAGCAGCGCTGCCGAGGGGGTGACCTCGCCGGTCAGATACGTGCTGAGCCGTGACGCGCTGGTGCCCACCAATGCCGCGAACTCCGCCTTGGTCTTTCCCGCCCGCTCGACGGCGGCCTGGACGCGGGCCGCCACCTGGGCCCGGTCGGCCCGGTCGGCCTGCTTGCGGGCGTGCTCGATCGCCAACGCGAAAAGGGTGCTTGCACCGTCGGGGTCGCGGTAGGCGAGGTAGCGCTCCACCCTCCGGGCCACGGGCCCCCACGGCATACGCCGGATATCCGCGAAGACGGGCTGCCAATCTGGAACCAGGCCGCGGTCGATCGCGGCCACCAGCGCCTCATACGGCCAAGTCCCGACGTCGTCGGCCGCCTCCGCATCGACGTTGCGGAACCGCAGCCCGCTCACACCGCACCGCCCAGCCGCAGGGCCAGCGCGCGGCATGCATCCACCACATCGGACCAGCGGTGCCACCGCGGGTCGAGCCTCTTGTAGCGGGGGAGCTCGTTGATCACGTCGGTGTCACGCGGCGACGGTTCGGCAAGAGCGACCACCAGCGAGGTGAGGACCGATGCCGGATCGCCGGACCGGTCGGCGTAGTAGAGGTCGATGCCCGAGAGCACGTCTTGGGCCGCGTCCTCGCCGATGTGGCCGGCGAGCGCGACAACGTCGAGGAAGTCGCGCACCACGTTGCGCTGCACGACCAAAAAGGCCTTGACCCGCAAGGCTTCCGCCTCGGTCGGCGCTACGACGACGGCCGCGGGGCCGACGGCGACCTCGACGGTCTCCAGCGGGCGGGTCCGACGCATCTGGCGGAGTCCGGCCTCGACCCCGTCGAGGCGCCCCATGATGGTGAACGGCGGCTTCGAGGCGCGAACCGACGTCGCCCACCCCTCAGTCGCCTCCACCGCCTCCAGAACCGCCTCGTACCGGTTGACCAGATCGGCCAGAACGTGGTCGTGGTCGAAGGAGTCCCGGTGGCCGGCATGCAGCGCCGCGGCCGTTCCTCCCACCAACACTGCATCAGGAACGACCGACTGAAGGCGCGCCGCCGACTCCATCACCCGCCTCAGCGTCGGGCTCATCTCGCTCACGCCGCTTATCATAACCGATAAGCAGCAAAGCTCGCGGATAGCTCCGTGCGGCGCGACAGCGTTGGAGCACCCGGTTCTGGAAGGAGGTTGCCGGTGGTGGCCCCGTAGTCGCCTGTTTGTGTGACCATGACGCTCACATCAAGATCCGCGCTCGGCGCGGGGCTGGCACTGACCGCGAACCACTTGGCCGCTGCTGCCCAGACTGTTCGACGAGTGCTTCGTCCCGTCATCGTTGGAGCCGGTCCAGTGCCAATCGGAGCGGGTACCACTGTCGACGGCCGCGACACTGGCCGCAGTCCTTCGATCATTCTCAGACCAGTTCTCCCGGATATTCTCATCAGGGCGGTAGCGCTAACAGCCATCACCTCCACGCCGCAGCCGCGCACACCAAAACCTCAAAAACCACCACCCCCACCGGTATGGCAATCTTGGCGTTCCCGCAGCAGTACCTATAGTGAGGCATATGGCCAACGGGAACGCGGCTATTGCAGGCAGCAGAGGCTTCTTCGACGAGGCTGTCGACGAGCACGGGCGCACTCGAGGCCACTATCGGCCGGTGCAGGAGTGGTTCGACCGGCTCTCGCCGGAGCAGGTGCGCGCCCTCGAGGAGCAGCGCAATGAGTCGTTCCGCCGCCAGGGGATCACCTTCACGGTGTACGGGGGCGACGAGGGCACCGAGCGCACCTGGCCCATGGACCTGTTCCCCCGGATCATCGAC
>JAPYOG010000105.1 GCA_028278785.1 Candidatus Poriferisocius anaerobius
ATCTACAACCGCCGCACCTGGGGCAAAGTCACCGTGGATTTGCAGACACGCCGCTAGGTCGGCAGGTCGGGAAAGTCACCGTGGATTTGCAGACACGCCGCTAGGTCGGCAGGTCGGGGCGGACGATCACCACGGGGCAGCTGCCGTGCTGGGCGATCTGCTGGCTGACCGATCCCAGCAGAAGACCACGGAAACCGCCCCGACCCCGCGAGCCCACCACCAGCATGGCCGCGTCGGCCGACGCGGCGATCAAGGTGTCGGCGGCACGGCCTCGCACCATTCGCCGCCGGATCACCACCCCCTCGGCGTCTACCGAGGCCAGCACCTCATTGATCACGTTCTCCTGCATCCGCTTGACCTCGGCTTCAAGATCGACGGGGTCAAGCGGCACATAGTTGAAGTCCGGAGAGGCCGGCACATAGGTGGTGCAATAGGCGGTCACCACCTCCACGCAAGCTTGCCGGCATCGAGCCTCTTTTATGGCCCAGCGAAGCGCAGCCCGAGCGCCGCCCGAGCCCTCAACCCCCACCACAATCCGGTTTTCGGGCTCCATGACTTCATCAGCCATGGCAACAGTCTAGCTATAGCCAGACCATGGTGTGCAGCGGCGCCGCCTGGCCGCGAGAAATCCGGGCGCCAGCCTGGGGCTATCAGGTGCGGCACGGTTGGGCGGGCAGCGGCAACCTGTCGGTCTCGTCCAAAAAGTCGAGTATCTCCACAAGATCGAGGGCATACCCCTGGGCGCGCCGGCCCCCTTCCACGGCGAACGCCATGGCCCACACATCCCCATCGGCATTGACCAGCGCCGCTCCGGAATCGCCGGGGGCCAGATGGGAGCGGATCGCGAGCGCTTGGCGGTCGTCGGCTTGCTCTCCATAGATGTCCCGGCCCCGGACCCAAATCCTTCTGCTCACCTCGAAGGGTATGAACTCCAGGCCCATGTCCGAGTCGACCGCCGCCACGTCGCCCTCATCGCCTGCCGCTGCCACCGACGGCGCCAGCGCAACCGGTGGAACGTCCAGATCAGGCACCGCTATCGCAGCGATGTCGCGAGCGGGGTCGAATCCCACCAACGAGCCGAGTGCAGAGTTTCCATCGGGTGTGGTCACACGGATCTCCTCCACACCGGCAACAACGTGGGCGTTGGTCACCACCAGCCCGGGTTCAACAGCAAAACCGTCCCCCTCGGAGACCCGGCCGCAGGCTACGCCGCCGACGTGTACCGCAGCCGCCCTGATGTGGTCGCGCTCAGCCAGAAACGGCCTCAGGGGTGAATCCAGTGCCCAAGTGAGGCTCCATCCCGCAAGCAGGCCCAATGCCGCCAACCACAGCACCCACCTCCTCCACCGCTTTACCCGTTCAACCGGCATGATCGGGGTCGAGTTTAGGTGAACCAGACACTCCGGCTCCGTATGGCGCCTTGATCCGCTCAGGGCTTCAGCAAGATCTTGCCGAAGAAGTCGCTGTCCAGCATCTTGGCCTGGGCTTCGGCGGCGTCTGCCAACTCGAACACCGAGTCGACCGCGGCGGTGAAACCGCCCGCGCAGAAGGTGTCCCACGCGGGGCCGAACTCCTCGGGGCGGTAGTGGCCGGAACCCAGGATTTTGATGCCGGAGCGGAACACGTAGCCCAGCGACGGGACAACCGCCTCGTCGCCCGAGGAGTTGCCGCAACTCACCAGCCGCCCGCCGATGCCGAGGGCGAGCAGCGACGAGCCGAACAGGGCGGTGCCCACGTGGTCGAACACCATGTCCACCCCCGCTCCGGCGGTCACCTCCCGAGCCCACTCAGCCACGTCGCCGCTCCGGTTGTTGAGCACATGGGCCGCGCCCAGCTCAAGGGCCCGCCGGCACTTCTCATCGGTGCCCGCGGTGGCCAGCACGGTGGCCCCGGCGTTCACGGCGAACTGGACGGCGGCCACCGAGACACCCGATCCCGCGGCGTGGACCATCACCGTCTCCCCCGCCGCGAGCCCGCCCACCTCAAAGAGCCCGTGGGCCGCGGCGAGCCAGCAGGTGGGGAAGGTGGCCGCAGCCTCCAGCGACATGGCGTGGGGCACCGGGTAGACATGCGACGCCGGCGCCAGACACCGCTCGGCGTAGCCCCCATCAGCGGTGGCGCCGATGATAACCGGCTCGCCGTGCGAGCGGCCCCGGCCGCCCAGCTTGGAGCGGCCGTCCGCCCCGGCCAGCGACGGGTCCACCACCACCCGGTCGCCCACCGCGACCCCGTCTACCTCGGGGCCCACCTCCGACACCACCCCGGCCACGTCCATACCGGCGATGTGGGGCAGGGTGAAGCCGGGCAAGGTGAACCAGCCATTGCGCTGCACCACGTCCAGCCGGTTCAGCGCAGCAGCCACCACGTCTACCACCACGTCCACCGGGCCGGGCTCGGGATCGGGTACCTCCTCGTAGCGGAGCACCTCTGCTCCGCCGCTCTCGTGGTATCGCATCGCCTTCATCGCCGCCCTCCTTGGTCTCAGCCCGTCTATTTCAAACCGCGGATGAACGGTCGGGCCAAGGCGGCGGGAGGTCGAACCCGTTTGGCGAAGACGGCCATCACTGCAATGGTGGTCAGGTAGGGCAGGGCTTGAAGCATCTCGGTGTTGAGCTCGTAGCCCAGCCCTTGCAGCGAAAGCTGGAACGAAAGGGCCCCGGCGAACAGGACGCATCCCGCCATGGCGCCCCACAGCGTCCAGCCGCCGAAGATGACCGCGGCAATGGCGATGAACCCCTGGCCGCCGATGACGGAATCATCGAACGCGGCGATCCGAGCGAACAGGAAATAGGCTCCTCCCAGGCCGGACATGAACCCGGCGTAGTAGATCGACTGGCGACGGCGGCGGTTCACGTCAATGCCGCTGACATCGGCCGACTGGGGGTTATCCCCCGCAGCCCGCAGCTCCAATCCCCAACGGGTTCGGTATACCAGCCACCACGACAGCGGCACCAGCAAATAGAGCAGATAGAACGGCCACGACGCCCCGAACAGCGCATTGCCTAACAGGGGGATGTCCACAAGAACGGGGATCTCCACCTCCGGGGCCCGAAGGGCCTGGGGCTCGATTTCTCGATCCAAGAATCCAACCAAACCGAACACCAGGATATTGAGGGTGAGGCCGACCACGAACTGGTCGGCGCTGAGACGGTGGCTCATCTCGGCCTGCACAGCGGCAATCAGCAGTCCGCCGATCACGCCGAACACCAAGCCCACCACGATCAACTCCGAGATGTGATACCCGACAATCCCCGCGAAGGCCCCGCTCAGCATCATCCCCTCCACCGAGATGTTCAGCGTGCCGGATCGCTCGGCCACCCACTCCCCGGCGGCCGCGTAGGCCAGCAGCGCGGCGAACAGCGCGCCGTTGATATAGGTGGACTCGCTGGACAGCACATCGCCCACCGCTGAGAAGAAGTCGATCAGCACAGCATCACACCCTCTCGGTTGCCGCGGCCCGAGCCCGGCGACGATCCCGCAAAAAGACCACTGCGGGAGGAATCAGAAGGGCCAGCACCAAGAGCCCCTGCACCACATCGGTAACACGGCTGTCCACCCCGGTGCTGTTCACAAAGCCCGCCCCGTTCCGCAGCCCTGCGAAGACGAACGCGGCCACCACCGCGGGCAAGGCCCGCTCCCGGGCCAACAGGGCCACCAAGAGGCCGGTCCAACCGATGTTGTCGGAGAAGCCGGGCACGAGCCGGAAGTTGCCGAACGAGAAGCCGCCGCCCGCAAGCATGGCTGCCCCGGCCAAGCCGGCGAATGCCCCGCCGATGGCCAAAGCGGTTGCCCCGTAGACCTTGGAAGACACCCCGGCACGATGGGCGGCCCGAGGGTTGTGGCCCAGCATCCGCAGCCGAAATCCCCACACCGTGCGTGCCAGCACATAGGCCACCGCCAAGGCAAGAGCCAGGGCCACATAGACGGTGATGGGAAACTCGTTGCCGAACACATCGGGACGGGGAATCCGGTTGTCCTCGGCGAGCTGCTCGCTCACCAGATTCCGGTTTCCGCGACTGGCCTCATCGGCCAGCAGCAGCCACTGCCGCTTCAAGCCGTATCCCACCGCCTGAAGGGCTACAAAGACCAACAGCAGCGTGCTCAGCACCTCGGGCACCCCCCGCCAGTAGCGCAGCAATCCCGATATCGAGGCCCACGCCGCCCCGCCCAGGGCGCCGAAGAGCAGCAGCAACACCACATTCAGCGGGCCGGGGCCGCCGATGCGGAAGCTGAAGTACACCGCCACCGCCGCGCCGATCAGCAGCTGGCCCTCTTGGCCGATGTTGATCAAACCTGCTTTGGACGAGACCACCGTGCCCAAGGCCACCAAGAGCATGGGCGCCGCGATTCCCAGAGTCCCCCCCCACCGGCC
>JAPYOG010000106.1 GCA_028278785.1 Candidatus Poriferisocius anaerobius
TCCCGCTGGCGGGTGAGATGGGCGCCATTGCGGGCCAGGCGGACGGCGCCGCCTTTGGCGTAGTGGCAGTCGATGCCCTCCCGCTCGGCCACCCGGCCCACCTCGTCGACCGCATCGTGCAGGGCGTGGAGGAAGCGGCGGGCGGCGTCGTTGCCGGCAACGGCCTCGTGTCGCCCGGGCCCGGCGGCCAGCTCCCCCACGCACCAGCCGCCGTTGCGGCCCGACGCGCCGAAGCCCACGATGTCGCGCTCGATCACCATCACCCGAATCGAGGGGTCGATGGACAACAGGTAGTAGGCAGTCCACAGCCCGGTGTAGCCCCCGCCCACGATGGCGACATCGGCATCGGCATCGCCGCCCAGTGGGGGGCGGGGCTCAAGCGAGCCCGGACAGGTGTCGTGCCAGAACGACCGCGCGCGGTAGTCGTAGCTCAGTGCTTCACCATGACGTGCTTGAGCTCGGTGTAGTGGTCGAGGGCGTAGAGCGACATGTCCTTGCCGTAGCCCGACTGCTTGAAGCCCCCGTGGGGCATCTCCGAGATGATCGGGATGTGGTCGTTCACCCACACCGTGCCGAACCGCAGCCCTTTGGCCATGCGCATGGCCCGGCCCACGTCATTGGTCCACACGCTGGCGGCCAGCCCGTAGTCGCAGTCGTTGGCCCAGGCCAGCGCCGTCTCCTCATCGGGCACCGCCTGCACGGTGATGACCGGGCCGAACACCTCGCGCTGCACGATCTCCGACGCCTGGTCTACCCCGACCACCACCGATGGCTGGTAGAAGTAGCCCTCGCCGTCGCGCTGGGCGCCTCCGACGGTGATCTCCGCACCGCCTTCGCGCGCCCGGTCGACGAACCCGGTCACCCGCGCGAGCTGCCCGTCGGACACCAGCGGGCCCATCTCGGTGCCCTCGTCGGCAGGGTCTCCGGTTACCACGGTGCCGGCGGCGTCGGTGAGCTGGGCCACGAAATCGTCATGCACTCTCGCCCCGGCGATCACCCGGCACGGAGCGGTGCAGTCCTGGCCCGTGTTGTAGAAGCTGTTGTCGCGCAGATTGGCCACCACCGCCTCGATGTCGGCATCGTCGAACACGATCACCGGCGCCTTCCCGCCGAGCTCGAGATGGGCCGAGCTTCCATGTGGCCATGAACAGCGGATAGTTCCACGGGGCGATGGCGCCCACCACCCCGAGGGGGTCGCGGCGCACCATCGAGGTGTAGCCCCCGAGGTACTCACCGGCGGCCTTGCCGTCGAGGAAGCGCCCCGCTGAGGCGAAGAACCGCCAGTTGTCGCAAAGCTGATCCATTTCGAACTCGATGATCGACACCGGTTTGCCAACGTTCTCGCACTCCAGCTCGGACAGCTCGGCCACGTTCTCCTCCACGATGTCGGCCACCCTGTGGAGGATCTCGCTGCGCTCCCGGGGGGTTTTGGCCGACCACTCGGGAAAGGCCGCGGCCGCAGCCTGGACCGCGGCGTCCACATCAGCCGCAGAGCTGGACGCCACGTCGCCGATCACCTTTCCGGTGGCCGGATTCACCACCTGATCGGTCGCCCCCTCAGTGGCGGGCTGGAATCTTCCGTTGATGTAGTTGTCTGTCAGCATGATCCTGCTTCCCCCGTTGTCTCCGACACTTCGCTCATATTGCAACACCGAACCAACACAATCAAGCCCCTGTTCAAGCAAAACCAGTTGTTGAATCATCTAATCCAAACGATTTGGTTGCACAAGGCCGGTTTGTGGTGTTAAATCGGTAATCGCCAATCGGAGCAGGGGGCGCCTTCGATGAAACACGGGGAGATGGTTGCGCTGGCCGACCGCCACTTGTGGGGTCATTTCAGCAGCATCGGCAGCGCGGTCGACCGCATGCGGATCATGGAGCGAGGCGACGGCTGCTACGTGTGGGACGCCAACGGCAAGCAGTACCTCGACGGTCTGGCCGGGCTGTTCGTCTCCCAAGTGGGCCACGGCCGCAACGAGCTGGCCGAGGCCGCCGGCCGGCAGGCATCGCAGCTCGGCTACTTCCCGATCTGGACCTACGCCCATCCCGGCGCAGTGGAGCTGGCCGCCCGCCTGGCCTCGCTCGCCCCCGGCGACCTCAACCGGGTTTTCTTCACCAGCGGAGGCTCGGAATCGGTGGAGTCTGCCTGGAAGCTGGCCCGCCAGTACTTCAAGGTGGTCGGCCAGCCAGAGCGGCACAAGGTGGTCAGCCGCGATCTCTCCTACCACGGCACTTCCATGGGCGCGCTGTCGATCACCGGGCTGAAGGCGCTGCGCGACCCCTTCGAGCCGCTCGTGCCCGGCGTCTCCCATGCAGCCAACACCAACAGGTACCGCTGCGAGCTGTGCGCCGGCTGCGATGCCTGCACGCTGGGCTGTGCTGACGACATCGAGCAGGCGGTGCTGCGAGCCGGCCCCGAAACGGTGGCCGCGGTGTTCTTGGAGCCGGTGCAGAACGCCGGCGGGTGCTTTGTGCCGCCCGACGGCTACTTCGCCCGGGTGCGCGAGATCTGCGATCGCCACGGCATCCTGCTGGTGTCCGACGAGGTCATCTGCGCCTTCGGCCGCCTGGGGGCAATGTTCGGCTCCGAGCGGATCGAGTACGTGCCCGACATCATCACCTGCGCCAAGGGGCTGACGTCGGGCTACGCTCCGATGGGGGCCATGATCGCCAGCGACCGGTTGGCCGAGCCGTTTGCGGGCACCGACGAGTCGTTCTTGCACGGCTTCACCTTCGCAGGGCACCCGGTGAGCTGTGCGGTGGCCATGGCCAACCTCGACGTCTTCGAGAAGGAGCACCTCCTCGACCATGTGATGTCCAACGAGGCCGCCTTTCGGGCCGCGTTGGACGACCTGTGCGACCTCCCGATCGTCGGGGAGGTCCGGGGCATGGGCTACTTCTACGGGATCGAGCTGGTGAAGGACCGGGACACCAGGGAGACCTTCAGCGAGGAGGAATCCGAATCGCTGCTGCGGGGTTTTCTCACCAACCGCCTCCTGGACCTGGGCCTGATCTGCCGGGCCGACGACCGGGGCGAGCCGGTCATCCAGCTCTCCCCGCCCCTGATCGCCGGCCCCGACGAGTTCGACCGCATCAACCAGGTCCTTCGCACCGCGCTGACCGAGGCCCAAGGGCGGTTCAGCCGATGACCGCGGTTTTCGACCTTGACGAAATCGACAAGGCCATCATCCGCGAGCTGCAAGTGGACGGCCGGCTGCCCCACGCCCAGATCGCGCCGCTGGTCGGCCTCTCCCAGGCCGCCACCCGCCAGCGGGTCAACCGGCTGATCGAGCAGGGGGTCATCCAGGTGGTGGCGGTGACCGACCCGGTGGCGCTGGGGTTGGGCTACCAGGCCCTAGTGGGGGTCACCGTGTCGGGAGACGCCCGGTGCGTGGCCGACGCCATCGGCGAGATCAGCGAGGCCGAGTACGTGATCATCGTGGCCGGGCGGTTCGACATCATCGCCGAGATCGTGTGCGCCGACAGCGACGCCTTCATGTCGGTGGTCAACGACCGCATCCGGGCCATCCCCGGGGTGGTGGCCCTGGAGACGCTGAACTACCTGCGCCTCGTCAAGCAGACCTATAGCTGGGGCACAGGCTGATGGACGAGGGGGGAGTGATCCTGTGAGCGACCAGACCGCCGCAGTTAAGCTCTCAGCCATCACGAAGCGCTTCGGCTCGGTTGTGGCGGTGGACAACGTGAACGTGGAGATCGCCGACGGCGAGTTCTTCGCCCTGCTGGGGCCGTCGGGCTGCGGCAAGACCACCACTTTGCGCATGGTCGCCGGGCTGGAGTTCCCCACCGAGGGCAGCCTCAAGATCTTCGGCGACGAGGCCGGCACGCTGCCTCCCAACAAGCGCCCGGTGAACACCGTCTTCCAGGACTACGCCCTGTTCCCCCACATGACGGTGGAGGCCAACGTGGCGTTCGGCCTCAAGATGCAGCGAGTTCCCAAGCCCGAGATCGCCGACCGGGTGCAGGAGGCCATCGGCCTGGTTCGCCTCGAGGGCTTGGAGCATCGCCGCTCCCAGCAGCTCTCGGGGGGCCAGCGCCAGCGGGTAGCCCTGGCCAGGGCGCTCATCAACCGGCCCAAGGTGCTGCTGCTCGACGAACCGCTGGGCGCCTTGGACCTCAAGCTGCGCCAAGAGATGCAGAGCGAGCTGAAGGCGCTTCAGCGCGAGGTGGGCATCACCTTCGTGTTCGTCACCCACGACCAGGAAGAGGCCCTGACCATGGCCGACCGGATCGGGGTGATGAACGAGGGCGAGCTCCTCCAAGTGGGCACTCCGGCGGAGATCTACGAGCATCCGGTGAACCGCTTCGTGGCCGACTTCATCGGCCAGACCAACCTTCTGGATGCCTCGGTGGTGTCGAACGACACGGTGTGCCTGGCCGACGGCGCCCACATTCCCGGCACCTCGGACCTTCCCGTGGGCACCAGGGTGGCGGTGTGCCTGCGGCCGGAGCGGGCCGGGATGCACCCGCCCGGCGAGGTTCCTCCCGACTGCCAATCGGTGGTCGGCCGCTTGGAGGGCGTGAGGTATCTGGGCAACGCGCTGGTGTACACGGTGGTGCTCGACTGGGTGCGCCTCGAGGTCCGCCGCGAGAACCAGCCCGGCGGCTACCGGCCCCACGCGGGCGACGACGTGGCGGTGTCGTGGACGCTCGACGCGATCTCGGTGGTGCGGGCATGACGATGACGGCCGACCGGCCCGAACGGCTAGAGCTGCTCGAGGACGCGGCCGTCGCCACTCCCGAGTTCGAGAAGGCCGCCGAGCGGGCTGCCTCCCGGCGGGGGTTCCTCCTGTCACTTCCGGCCTACGCCTACCTGGCGCTGTTCTTCGCCGTTCCGCTGGGGATCGTGATGGTCTACTCCTTCGCCACCCGGAACCGGTTCGGCGGCACCGACCTCTCGGGCTGGAACCTCGACGCCTACCGCAAGCTGGGCGAGCCCATCGTGCGCGACATCCTGTTCCGGTCGCTGTGGCTGGCCATCCTCACCACGCTGATCTGCTTGGTGGTGGCCTACCCGTTCGCCTACTTCATAGCCACCCGCACCCCCCTGGTCCGCAACCTCATGCTGGTGTTCGTGATGATCCCGTTCTGGACCAACTTCTTGGTCCGCAACTATGCGTGGCGGGTGCTGCTGGGCAACGACGGGCTGTTCACCAACATCTCCGAGGCCCTCGGCCTGGGAGAGCGGGAGCTGCTGTTCACCACCTCCGCGGTGGTGATCGGGCTGGTGTACGGATTCCTGCCGTTCATGGTTCTGCCCCTGTACGCGTCGATCGAGCGGATCGACCTCAGCCTGGTCGAAGCAAGCCGCGACCTTTACGCGTCGGGCTTCCAGACGTTCCGGCGGGTTCTGCTCCCGCTGTCGATGCCCGGGGTGATCGCCGGGTCGATCCTGGTGTTCGTTCCCAGCCTGGGCGCCTATGTGACTCCCGAGATCCTGGGCGGGGCCAAGACCACCCTGCTCGGCACCTACATCGTCACCCAGTTCCTGACGGCGAGGAATTGGCCGGTGGGGGCGTCGCTGTCGTTCGTGCTGATGGCGGTGATGCTGGTCGCCACCCTGGTGTACTTCCGAACCGGGGGCAGGAACCTGTGAGCAGCACCGTCCAGCCCCGGGGCGCCACCAAGATCGCGCTCAAGGCCCACTCCTGGCTCGTCTACATGTTCTTCTTCGCCCCCATCTTCGTGCTGATCGTGTTCTCCTTCAGCGACGACCGCAACGTGGGCCGGTGGGGCGGTTTCACGCTGGAGTGGTACCAGGACTTCGTGGAGCACAGCCAGCTCCAGGGGGCGGTGTGGGTGTCGATCAGGGTGGCGCTGCTGTCCACCCTCATCTCCGTGGTGCTGGGCACCCTGGCCGCCCTGGCCCTGGAGCGCTTCAAGTTCAAGGGCCGCAAGGTGTTCGACGCCCTGCTCTATCTCCCCATCATCATCCCCGACGTGACCATGGCGGTGATG
>JAPYOG010000107.1 GCA_028278785.1 Candidatus Poriferisocius anaerobius
GTTCAGCTGACCGGTACTAATCGGCCGAGGGCTTGGTTCTACATCATCAACTCGATGTCGAAACCGATGTTCGTGCTCGCTGTGGAGTTCTTGAGGCACTGCCTCGTTGACAAGAGCATAAAGGTTTCGGTGGCGATGGCGGTGGGGTCACACCCGTTCCCATTCCGAACACGGAAGTTAAGCCCACCAGCGCCGATGGTACTTGGGCGGAGACGCCCTGGGAGAGTAGGTCGCCGCCGGATTTCGATAGAAGCGGGGAGCCCATTGGGCTCCCCGCTTCCGTTAACCGCAATCCCGCGCTCGCAGCGGTAGGCTTGTCGGATGTCTTCCGGTGGAGGTTCTGCCCGCAAGCCTCCCAATCGCCGGAGGCCGCCCCGACAACAGCCTCCCCCGAACCGGCGGAGGGGAAAGCCGTCTTCGCCGCAGGCCCGGCGCAATCAACAACCGCCATTGCCCAAGGGGCCGCGGGGCATGGGGGCAGTGGCCCGCAAGGGGGCGGCCAAGGTGGTGGAGCAGCCCTTGGAGTCCGAGAGACAGCCCCGGGACGACTCGGCTGATGAAGCGCCAGAGGAGGCTGAAGCGGCCCGCTTGCGAGCCGAGCGGCGGGAGGCGCGTCAAATCCGGACTCGCGAGCTGCGCGCTGAGGCCCGAGAGGCAGTCCAGCGAGGCGGGCTCGACGGCGCGCCGGAGCGTTCAGCGGGAAAGCAGCCGGCAGGCCGCAAGCGCTCGCCGCTTCCCGAGGGCGGCCGGTCTCCCAAGGCCCAGAAATTGGAAGAGGCAGTGGGTCGCCAACAAGTCCACCGGTACCGACAGCGGCTGGAGCGGGCCGAGGCGGCCTATGGGCAAGAGGACTACCACAGGGCATGGCGGGCTTTGGACGGCATGGCCAAGGACGCCCCGAACGTGCCCGAAGTGAGAGAACTAGCCGGCTTGACCCTTTACCGCCTGGGACGGTGGGAATTGGCCGCCCGGGAGTTGGAGGCCTTTCGAGGGCTCACTGGTCGCACTGACCTGCACCCGGTTCTGGCCGACTGTCACCGGGCCCGGCGCCGATGGTCCGACGTTGACGCGTTGTGGGCCGAGTTGCGGGCCTCCGGCGCGAGCGCGGCAGTGCTCGTCGAGGGGAGGATTGTGGCTGCCGGCGCGCTGGGCGACAGGGGGGAGCTGACCGATGCGGTTCGGCTTCTGTCTGCCGATTTCCAGCTTCCCCGGCGGGCCAGAGATCACCACTTGCGCCAGGCCTACGCCTTGGCCGATCTGTGCGAGCAGGCCGGAGAGATTCCTCGGGCGCGGGAGCTGTTCGGCTGGCTGAATGGGCAAGACGAGTTCTACGTGGACGTGGCCGAGCGGTTGGCCTCTCTCAAGTAGCGAATACTCCGGGGGATGCCCCGAAAGCCCCAGCGCGCCGCTATCGTGAAACCACCGGCACTCGGTTCGAAGGAGAGGCACACCGTGGACTTTGAAGGACTATTGGGCGACGAGGCCCAAGCGCTCCTATCGCATGAATCCAAGACCATCCCCCGCGATGACTTGCACCTGCCCGGCCCGGACTTCGTGGATCGGGTGCTGTCCAGCACCGACCGGTCTCCCCAAGTGCTGCGCAACCTTCAGTCCATGTTCGATCACGGTCGGCTGGGCGGCACCGGCTACGTCTCCATCCTCCCGGTAGACCAGGGCATCGAGCACTCGGGCGCTGCGTCGTTCGCTCCCAATCCCAGATATTTCGATCCCGCCGGAATTGTGGAGCTGGCACTCGAGGGAGGCTGCAACGCGGTGGCCTCCACGTTCGGGGTGCTGGGGGCCACTTCCCGGCGTTTCGCCCACCGGATCCCGTTCATCGTCAAGCTCAACCACAACGAGCTGCTCACCTACCCCAACAAGTTCGACCAGGTGATGTTCGGGTCGGTGGAGCAGGCCTACGACATGGGCGCGGCCGGGGTGGGGGCCACGATCTACTTCGGCTCCGAGGAGTCCACCCGCCAGATCCAGGAGGTGGCCGAGGCCTTCGGGCGTGCCCATGAACTGGGGATGTTCACCGTTTTGTGGTGCTATCTGCGGAATTCCGATTTCAAGGTGGACGGCACCGACTATCACGCTTCCGCCGATCTGACCGCACAGGCCAATCACATCGGGGTCACCATCGAGGCCGACATCATCAAGCAGAAGCTGCCGGAGAACAACGGCGGCTACAACGCCATCGGGTTCGGCAAGACCCACAAGCTGGTCTACGACGAGCTCACCACCGACCACCCCATCGACCTCACCCGCTGGCAGGTGGCCAACTGCTACATGGGCCCGAGGGCGTGGAGCTCCTCAACGCCATCCAAGACGTCTACCTCTCCGACTCCGTCACCGTCGCCTAGTGGGCTTTTTGCCCGGGGGCCTTCCCCGGAGTGCTTTCTCGCGAAGATGTGCCACTTGCTGCCCACCCCTGGATAATCTCAGATTGCGGCATCGCCCAAAGCGGATGTCCACTTGGGATCAAGGAGGATTCCATGACTGATACTGCGCCGAAAACCGTCGGCACGCGGGAATTGAACCGCTTGGTGGTTCGCTTCGCGGGCGACTCCGGCGACGGGATGCAGCTCACCGGCGACCGCTTCACCAGCGCCAGCGCTTTGTTCGGCAACGATCTGGCCACGCTGCCCGAGTTCCCCGCCGAGATTCGAGCCCCGCAGGGAACACTGGCGGGCGTTTCGGCCTTCCAAGTTCAGGTCTCCGACCACGAAATCACCACCCCGGGCGATGCCCCCAACGTGCTGGTGGCCATGAACCCCGCTGCCCTGCGCAAGGAGCTGGCCTATTTGGAGATGGGCGGCACCGTGATCGTCAACCAGGACGCGTTCGTGGAGCGCAACCTGGCCAAGGCCGGGTACGACAGCGATCCGCTGGACGACGGCAGCTTGGACAACTACACGCTTTTCAAAGTTCCGATGACCGCCATCACCAAGGAGGTCTGCAAAGGCCTGGGGGTGAAGCCCCGGGACGCCGAGCGCTCCAAGAACTTCTTCGCCCTGGGGCTCCTCACATGGCTCTACAGCCGTCCGGCTCAGCCCACCTTGGATTGGATATCGGCCAAGTTCAAGCGCCAGCAGCTGGTTGCCGACGCAAACACCGCCGCCTTCAAGGCCGGGATGGCCTTCGGGGAGACCGCCGAGTTCTTCGATTTCACCTACGAGGTGCGGCCTGCGTTGCTGGCGCCCGGCACCTACACCAACGTGAACGGCAACACCGCGCTGTCGTGGGGCTTGGTGGCAGCCAGCCAGCTTGCCAAGGTTCCCCTGTTCTTGGGCTCTTATCCCATCACCCCGGCCAGCGACATCCTCCATGAGCTGAGCCAGCGCAAGAACTTCGGGGTCCGCACCTTCCAAGCCGAAGACGAGATCGCCGCCGTGTGCGCCGCCCTGGGCGCATCCTTCGGGGGCCATCTGGGGGTTACCACAACCAGCGGCCCCGGGGTCGCCCTCAAAGGGGAGACCATCGGGTTGGCCGTGAGCCTGGAGCTGCCCCTTTTGGTGGTGAACATCCAAAGGGGCGGGCCATCCACAGGGCTGCCCACGAAAACCGAGAGCGCCGACTTGATGCAGGCCATGTACGGGCGCCACGGTGAGTCGCCGGTGCCGATTGTGGCCGCCTACTCCCCGTCGCAGTGCTTTTTCGCTGCTCTCGAAGCCGCTCGAATCGCCCTCAAGTACCGCACGCCGGTCATCTTGTTGTCCGACGGCTATCTGGCCAACGGCAGCGAGCCCTGGTGCTTGCCCGAGGTTGCGACGCTGCCCGACCTGACGGTGGAGTTCGCCACCTCGCCCAACCACACCGAGGCCGACGGCGCCGAGGTGTTCTGGCCCTACTTGCGCGACCCCGAGACCATGGCCCGCCCCTGGGCCGTTCCCGGCACCCCCGGCCTCACCCACCGCATAGGCGGCATCGAGAAAGAGGACGGCACCGGCAATATCAACTATGAGGCCGACAACCACGGCCACATGGTGACGCTGCGCCACGACCGCGTCGCCCACATCGCCAAAGACATTGCCCCCACCATGCTGGAGGGCGACATCGACGACGCCGAGGTGCTGGTGCTGGGATGGGGGTCCACCTGGGGTGCTATCACCAGCGCGGTTGTGCGGGCCCGGGCAGAGGGGCGCAAGGTGGCCCATGCCCATGTCACCCATCTGAACCCGTTGCCCGAAGACCTAGGCGACATCGTCCGCCGCTATCCCAAAGTACTGGTGCCGGAGATGAACCTGGGCCAGTTCTGCCGCATCATCCGGGCCGAGTTCCTGGTTGATGCCCAATCCTTGCCGAAGGTGGAGGGCGTTCCCTTCACCGCCGCCGAACTTCACCGCCACATCATCGGAGCCCTGGATGACTGACGTGCCCACTACCGCCAAAGCCGATTGGGCCAGCGACCAAGAGGTCCGCTGGTGCCCTGGGTGCGGCGACTACTCGATTCTGACCGCAGTGCAGCTTCTCATGCCCGATCTCGGCGTGCGACGGGAGGACACGGTGTTCATCTCGGGCATCGGCTGCGCCGCCCGCTTCCCGTACTACATGAACACTTACGGTATTCACGGCATCCACGGACGGGCGCCCGCGCTGGCCACCGGTTTGGCCATGGCCCGCCCCGACCTGCATGTGTGGGTTGTGGGGGGCGACGGCGACATGCTGTCCATCGGCGGCAACCACCTGCTGCATTCGCTGCGGCGCAACGTGAACCTCAACATCTTGTTGTTCAACAACCAGATATACGGCCTGACCAAGGGCCAGTACTCGCCCACCAGCGAGATCGGCAAGGTCACCAAGTCGACCCCGGCAGGCAGCATCGACGAGCCGTTCAACCCCGTTTCGGTTGCACTGGGCGCCGAGGCCAGCTTCGTGGCCCGCACTCATGACATGGACCGCCAGCACATGATGGACATGTTCCGCAGGGCCCACGATTTCCCCGGGGCGGCCTTTGTGGAGGTGTTCCAGAATTGCAACGTGTTCAACGACGGGGCGTTCGGCGCCATCACCAAAAAAGACAAGCGGGCCTCCATGCTCATACCCCTCGAGCACGGCAAGCCCATCCGCTTCGGCGACGAGGGCGAGAAGGGCGTCATCATCAACCCCCAAGGCAGCGCCCAGGTGGTCGATGTGGCAGACGTGGGGGAGTCGGCCTTGCTGGTTCACGACGAGACCCGCCAAGACCCCAGCCTCGCCTTCGCCTTGTCGAGGCTGTCGGCCGGGCCCTTCGAGCCAACCCCTGTGGGGGTGTTCCGGGCTGTGGAGCGCTCAGAATACGCGGCGGAGGCCAGCAAACAGCTCGCAATGGCCCAAGAGCAGTCCGGTCCCGGCGACCTTGAGACGCTTCTGCACTCCCGGCCCACCTGGGAAGTCTCCTGAGCAACGCCTCCCAATTGCCCGGGCATCCCGCCCCCGGCGGGTGGGTGCTGGATTTGGACGGTGTGATCTGGGTGGACGGAACTCCCCTGCCCGGCGCGGCCGATGCCGTCGAGCGGTTGCAGCGCTCGGGTGCGCCGGTCATTTTCGCCACCAACATGTCGGCGCTGACCGTGGCCCGGCAAGAGGCCAGGCTGGCTGAGTGCGGGATCGACGCTGCCGACTCGGTCATAACCTCGGCCACCGCCGCGGGCAGGCTCGTCCGCCCCGGCGAGCGGGTGCTGGTGGTGGGAGGTGCCGGCATTGTCGAGGCGGTCGAGCGAGCGGGCGCTCATGTGTGCGCCGACGGCCCGGCCGAGGCGGTCATCGTGGGGATGGACCCCGGCTTCAACTACGACACCCTCGGCCGTGCCATGCGGGCGGTGCGGGGCGGCGCCCGGCTGATCGGTACCAATCACGATCCCAGCTACCCCACTTTGAGCGGACTGGTGCCGGGTGGCGGGTCTTTGTTGGCCGCGGTTGCGGCCGCGTCCGAGGCGGTGCCCGTCATGGCGGGCAAGCCCAGCCGTCCCATCGTGGATTGCGTGCGCAGCAGAGTCGGCGACACCGGTGTGGTGGTGGGCGACCGCCCCGACTCCGACGGCCGATTCGCCCAGGCATTGGAGTACGAGTTCGCACTGGTGCTGAGCGGGGTCACCGGTGCCGACGACCTGCCGGTGTCGCCGGCGCCGCGGTATTGCGCCCCCGATCTGGCTGCCTTGGTGGATCAAATGGGGCTTGAATAGGGGGATGGGAGGCGCGCGCCGGAGGCTGGACACGGAGTTGGCTCGCCGCGGTCTGGTTTTGAGTCGGGAGCAGGCCCGGCAAGCAGTTGCCTCCGGCCTGGTCACCGTTAACGGAGCAGTGGCCAGCAAGGCCGCTCGCCTGGTGCTGCCCGGCGATGCCCTTGAAATGGCCGGCCCGCCGGCCCGCTATGTGGGCCGGGGCGGCGAAAAGCTGGAAGGCGCGCTGGCTGCCTTCGGTTTGGACGTCGCCGGCTTGCGGTGCTGTGACGTTGGCGCGTCCACCGGCGGATTCACCGACTGCCTGTTGCAGCACGGCGCAGCGGAGGTGGTTGCAGTTGATGTGGGCCGAGCCCAGATGCACGAGCGCCTAGCCGACGATCCCCGGGTGACCCTCCTTGAGCGCACCGATATCCGCGACGTCGACCCCGCCAGTATTGGAGCTCCGTTCGACCTCGTTACCGCCGATGTGTCATTCATCTCTCTGACATCGGTCATGGAACGCCTGGCCGAGTTGGCTTCGACGAGCACACCGGTAGTGGTGTTGGTCAAGCCCCAATTCGAGGTAGGGCGAAAGCAGGCCGGCCGGGGCCGAGGCGTAATCCGCGATCCCAAGCAATGGCAGGCCGCTCTAGACCGGGTGCTGGATGCGGCGCCCAATGCTGGCCTTGCCCCTCAAGCCGCTGCTCCGTCGGTGCTGAAGGGCGCACAGGGAAACGTGGAGTTCTTCTTGCGCCTAGAGAAGGGCGGCACCCCCGCCGCGGTGGATTCTTCCCAAGCAGTGACCCAAGTTGTCGCCGAGGGCGGATAGCCTGGCTGCGCGGCAATTGAGGAAAGCACAGGAATCGTCCAGGAGCAGCCATGGCTGAAATTCCAACGCCCGACAGCACGTTCAAGGTGATTGCTCGAGAAGGCGACCAATGGTGGGGCATCCAAGTGCGAGAGTTGGATTGGGTTTTCTCCCAAGCCCGCCGCCTCCAGGACGTGGAAGGGGCTGCTCGGGATGCAATAGCCGCCTATTTCAATGTGCCCGTCAGCGAAGTTGGTCCCATTGTGATCGACGAGGTGATAGCTGCTGGCACGAGCTTCTCCCCGAACGGCATCCAGCAGTTTGCGTCATAGTTCTATGGCCGCAATTGCTCTCTTCATCAATCCTGATAGACCCGAGGCGGTAAGTCTGGCAACTGATCTGATAGATCGATTGGTAGAGCTTGGACACATGGTCAACCTGCCACCCGACTCGGCCAAGACCCTCGGATTCCCTCGTCCCCCCTTTCCCATCAATCTGGTCAAATTGCCGGGGGAGGCGATCGAGCCTCTGAGCCGCGGGGAGAGCTATGAACCGAATGAACCCATGGGCAGCAAGCTGGATCTTGCAGTGAGTTTGGGCGGAGACGGCTCGATGCTTAGAGCTGTATCGGATGTTGCTGACGAGGGAGTGCCAGTTTTGGGCGTCAACTACGGCTCTTTGGGCTATCTCACCGATATCAAACCTGAGGCAGCTCTATCGGCAATCGAGCAATTTTTGGCTGGCGACTACACCATAGAAGAGCGCCTTAGGCTGCACTGCCGTTTCGAAAATGGCACTTCGGTCAACGCCCTCAATGAGGCCATCGTGGAGAAGGTGGACAGCGGGAGAACTGTCAATCTGGCCGTTCGCATCGATGGGGAGTTCTTCACCAGCTATGCCGCCGATGGGCTGATCGCGGCCACTCCCACCGGTTCTACCGCCTATTCCCTGTCGGCGGGCGGACCCATATTGGCGCCGACAATGAATGCGGTGATCCTGACCCCGGTGGCCCCCCACACGCTGTTCGACCGCAGCCTGGTGCTGCTGCCGTCGAGCCAACTGGAGGTGGAGGTGTTGGGCGACCGTCCGGCCGCAGTGGCGGTGGACGGCCGCTCGCTGGGAGAGCTGGGCGAGGGGGGCGTGCTTACGGTATCGGTTTCGGATCGGCCTGCTCGTCTCGTCACCCTGGGCCGGAGGGGCTTCCACCAAGCCCTCAAGTCTTCCTTCGGCTTGTCCGACCGCTAACGGTGGCCTGAGACAGTGCTGACTGAGCTGGCAGTAGAGAACCTGGGGGTGATCGAGCGGCTCAATCTGGTGCTGGGACCGGGTATGACTGCCCTGACCGGCGAGACCGGTGCGGGAAAAACCCTGGTGGTGACGGCAGTCGATCTGCTCTTGGGCGGCCGGGCCGCCCCTGGGTTGGTGCGGTTCGGCGCCGACGAGGCCGTCGTCGAGGGCCGCTTCGACCACCAGGGGGAGGAGGTCGTTCTTCGGCGGGTGGTGCCTGCCGAAGGTCGGGCTCGGGCCTATGTGGACGGCAGGCTCGCATCAGCGGCAACCCTGTCGGAGCTGGGTCGGGAACTGGTGGATCTCCACGGCCAGCACGACCACCAGTCGCTGTTGCGCCGGGTCCACCAGCGGGCCGCGCTGGATCGATTCGGAGGCATCGACTTGGCGCCGCTCATGGAGGCTCGGGCCGCGTTGGCCGATTTGAACCGCCGGCGGGCCGAGCTGGGCGGCGACGAGCGGTCCCGGGCCCGGGAGATCGAGCTCTGCCGATTCCAGCTAGCCGAGCTGGACAAAGCTGGACTGGAAGACCCAGGTGAGGATGAGGCGCTCAAAGCCGAAGAGTCAGCGCTGGCCGACGCCGCGGCCAGCCGGGATGCGGCCCGGCAGGCGGCTATGTCGCTGGGCGCCGATGGCGCAGTGGGCGCCGGGCTGGCCCAGATCGCCGCTGCCCTGGAGAGCCGCCCGCCGCTTGAGGGCCACCATGAGCGGCTGGTCAACCTTGCGGCCGAGGTTGGCGACCTGTCGAGCGAGTTGCGCCGCGCCGCCGAGTCCATCTACGAGAACCCGGCACGTTTGGCCGAGGTCCGCGGGCGCCGGGAGCTGTTGGTCGACCTTCGCCGCAAGTATGGGGAGACCGTGGCCGATGTCATGGAGTTCCATCGCGATCTGTCTGTCCGCCTCGCGGAGATGGAGAACTTCGACCGCCTGGCCAAAGACCTGGATGGGGAATTGGATCGTCGCACCGCAGCGGTGGCCGAAGCCGGCGCCGCAGTCGGCCAAGCCCGGCGGCAGGCGGCCCAGACGCTGGGCGAGGAGGTGACCGCCAACCTCCGGGAGTTGGCCATGCCCCGCGCCGAGGTGCAAGTGGCTGTGGGCGGGGATCCCGGCGACGACGTGGACATCCTGCTGTCCGCCAACAGCGGGGCCCCCGGCCTGGAGCTCGCGTCGGCCGCGTCGGGGGGAGAGCTGGCCCGGGTGATGCTGGCCCTGCGCCTGGTTGTAAGCGCCGGGCCCCCGGTGCTGGTGTTCGACGAGGTGGACGCCGGCATCGGCGGCCAGGTCGCCCAAACCGTGGGCCGGTCGCTCTCCCGCCTGACCGCCGACCACCAGGTGTTGGTGGTCACCCACCTGCCCCAGGTGGCCGCATGCGCCGACCACCAGGTGAGCATCGCCAAGCGCGACGACGGCTCGACCACGACGGTGGCAGCAGAGCCCTTGGAAGGCGAGGACCGGGTTGTCGAGCTCTCCCGCATGCTCTCGGGCTCGCCCGACAGCCAGAGCGCCCGCCGCCACGCCTCCGAACTTCTCGAGATGTCCCAAGGCGCCTGACGGTCCGCCAGGCGTCGCTGCTACCCGCTAGGATTGGAAGGCGTGACCAAGCACATCTTTGTCACTGGAGGGGTGGCCAGCTCACTGGGCAAAGGGCTTACGGCCGCCTCCCTGGGGCGCCTGCTCAAGCAGCGGGGGCTCCGGGTGACCATGCAGAAGCTGGACCCGTACATAAACGTCGACCCCGGCACCATGAACCCTTTCGAGCATGGCGAGGTGTTCGTCACCGACGACGGCGGGGAGACCGATCTGGATCTCGGGCACTACGAGCGCTTCATCGACGAGAGCCTCACCAGGCTCTCCAACGCCACCACCGGGTCGATCTACTCCTCGGTCATCGCGGCGGAGCGGCAGGGGGAGTACCTGGGCAAAACCGTGCAGGTCATACCCCATGTCACCAACGAGGTCAAAAATCGCATTGCCAGCCTGGTGTCCGACGACGTCGACGTCGTCATCACCGAGATAGGCGGGACCGTCGGCGATATCGAGATCCTCCCCTACCTCGAGGCCATCCGCCAGGTGCGCCTCGACGTGGGGCGGGGCAATGTCTGCTACATACACGTCACGCTGGTGCCGTTCATCGGCCCGGCCGGCGAGCAGAAGACCAAGCCGACCCAGCACTCGGTGACCGAGCTACGCAGCCGCGGCGTTCAGCCCGACGCCATCGTGTGCCGCAGCGAGTTGCCCATCTCCGACGAGCTCAAGCGCAAGATATCCAGCTTGTGCGATGTGGACGTCTCCGCTGTGGTGAACGCCGCCGACGCCGACAGCATCTATGAAATACCGTTGGTGCTCCACGAGGAGGGCCTCGACGACGTGGTGTGCGACATCTTGCGGCTGGACGTCCCCGCCCCCGATCTGTCGGCCTGGCGGTGGCTGAACCAGCGGTTCGAGACGGCCAGCCGCACAGTCAGGATCGGCTTGATCGGCAAGTACGTGACCCTCCCGGATGCGTATCTGTCGGTGGTCGAGGCGCTGAACCACGCGGCCATCCACCACGGCGCCTCGGTGGAGGTCGATTGGATCCAGGCCGAGAGCGTGGAGGGGCTGATGGTCGAAAGCCTGCTGAGCGGGCTGGACGGCATCGTGATTCCCGGCGGATTCGGCGAGCGGGGGATCGAGGGCAAGATCAACGCCGCGTCCTTTTCCCGTGAGAACGGCCTTCCCTGCCTGGGTCTGTGCCTGGGTCTTCAGGTGATGACCATCGAATACGCCCGCAACGTGCTGGGCCTGTCCAACGCCCACTCCAGCGAATTCGACCCGAGCACCCCATGGCCGGTCATCGACCTGATGGAGTCGCAACGCGGCATTGCCGACAAAGGCGGCACCATGCGGCTAGGAGCATGTTTGGCCAAGCTCAAGCCGGGAACCAAGGTGGCTGAGGCATATGGCGCCGAGGTGGTGTCCGAGCGCCACCGCCATCGCTACGAGTTCAACCCAAGGCACCGCAGCCGCTTCGAGGGCGCCGATTTCGTGTTCGCCGGAGAGTCGCCCGACGGCCTTCTGGTGGAGTTCATCGAGCTGAACGGCCACCCCTGGTGGGTCGGAACCCAGGCTCATCCGGAGTTCAAGAGCCGCCCCGATCGGCCCGCCCCGCTGTTCTGCGGTTTGGTGAAGGCGGCATTGCGCCGGCGAGGGGATAGGATGGCCGCCAATGGGGTCGGCCTTCCCGGAAGCAGCGCAGCAGCCTCCGGGGGTGTCGGCCTTCGCGGAGTCGGGGTGCAAGCCTCCGGGCCGGCCGAAACGGTCGCCGATTCCGCATCCGCAATCCGTCAGTAGGGGCTCTCGAAATGGCAGCGGTTGAGACCGGGGAGGGCTTCACCCTCCTCGGAGAGCAGCAGTTATGGAAAGGCCGGGCGGTGTCGCTGAGCCTTGCAGAGATCAGGGCCCCCGACGGTTCGGTCTACGAGCGGGAGATCATTCGCCATCCCGGTGCAGCAGTGATCGTGCCCGTTGACGGTCAAGAGGTAATCATGGTGCGCCAATATCGGGCGGCTGTGGACCGGGAGCTGCTGGAAGTCCCCGCCGGCAAGCTGGACAGCCGCGACGAGCCTCCGGAGATGACCGCCCAGCGGGAGCTGGAAGAGGAGATCGGCAAGCGAGCCGGCCATCTGGAGCTGCTGGCCGTTTTCCACAATTCTCCGGGATTCTGCGACGAGATAACCCACCTCTACATGGCCACCGATCTAGTCGACGCCGACCGCCGGCCCCACAGCGTGGAGGAGGAGCACATGGCCGTCGAGCGCGTCAAGCTGGGCGAGGTGGCCGACCTGGTGGCCGCCGGGGAGCTGGCCGATGCCAAGTCGATCGTCGGCCTGATGCTGGCCCGCGAGCGTCTGGGGTGAGCGCGGGGAACAGGGTCGAGGAGTTTCTGGACTGGCTGGTGCTGGAGCGGGGCCGCGCAGTCCGCACTTGCGAGGCTTATCGACGGGATCTCTCGGGATACTGCGAGGTCTTGGCCTCCCGTCGCCGCAACCCCGAGACGGCCTGCGAAGAGGACATCGCGGCGTTCTTGCGCCGCGAGCAGAGCCGCGGCATGGCGCCTGCGTCGGTGAATCGGGCTATGGCCGCAGTCCGGGCCTTCCATCAGTTCCTGGTCATGGAGGGAGTGCGCTCCGACCATCCCGGTTCCCACCTGGAGCTGCCCAAGCTCCCCACAGCCGTGCCCAAGGCGTTGAGCGAGTCCGAGGCCGAGGCCATATTGGACTCGGTTGGAGGCGCCGACCCGGTGTCCAGGCGAGACCGCGCCCTGCTGGAAGTGCTCTATGGCACGGGCATGCGCATCAGCGAGCTGGTCGGGATGTCGCTTGCCGATCTGGATATGAGCGGGGCTGCGGTTCGAGTCCTGGGCAAGGGAGGCAAAGAGCGGCTGCTGCCGCTGGGCCGCTGCGCCCACGAGGCCCTCACCGCATGGCTGGTGCCCGTCGGGCGGGGGGAGATGGCGCCCCAGCGGTGGGACACCCAGAACGATCAGGATGCGGTGTGGCTCAACCACAGGGGGAGGCGCCTGTCGAGACAGGGGGCCTGGCTTGTGGTGAAGAAGAGGGCGCAGCAGGCGGGATTGGGCGCCAAGGTCTCCCCCCACGTGTTCCGCCACACCTTTGCCACCCACCTGCTCGACCACGGGGCCGACATCCGGGCGGTGCAGGAGCTGCTGGGCCACGCCTCCATCAGCACCACGCAGGTGTACACGCTGGTGTCCAAGGAGAAGCTCTGGGAGGCCTACCGCGCCGCACACCCCCGGGCGGTGCTCAGCCGGTGAGCGGCGGCGGCCATCTGGCTCGCTGATTCTTTTCCCCGCACTTTTCCGGCGTCCGTCAAGCAAGCAAGTCGAAGGTTCGGGAGATGAGCTCGGATTGCTCTTGGGCGTGTACGGCGGCGCTGCCGGTGGCCGGGCTGGACGACTCGCTGCGACTTGCTCTGAGGATTTCGCAGCGGTCGCCGAAGGCGTCGTGGAGGTGCCCCTTCGCGTAGTTCCACGACCCCATGTTCTGCGGCTCCTCTTGGAGCCAGACGACCTTTGCAGCCTTGGGGTAGCCGGCGAGGGCCTCGGCCAGGGCGCTGGCCGGCCAGGGATAGAGCTGCTCGATCCGCAGAACGGCGGCGGGGGCCCCTGTCCGGTCTCGTTGCGCGATGGCCTCGTGGCAGATCTTGCCGCTGGCCAGAACAACCCCGGTGGCCTGCTCCGGCCCAGGACCGCCCGTGTCGCCTAGTACCGGCTTGAACCCGCCGCTGGTCAGCTCGGCCACCGATGACCGTGCGTCGCGGTGGCGCAACAGCGACTTAGGGGTGAACAGCACCAGCGGTCGGCGGGTGGAGCGCTTGGCCTGGTCTCGGAGCAGATGGAAGTACTGGGCCGCGGTGGACAGATTGGCCACCCGGATGTTGTTCTCTGCCGCCGATTGGAGGAAGCGCTCTATTCGCCCCGAGGAGTGCTCCGGGCCCTGGCCCTCGAAGCCGTGGGGCAAGAGCATGACCAGTCCTGAGCGCTGGCTCCACTTGTCCTCGGCCGACACCACGAACTGGTCGATTATGATCTGCGCGCCGTTTGCGAAGTCTCCGAACTGCGCCTCCCAGAGCACCAGTGCGCCCGGATCGCTCACCGAGTAGCCGTACTCGAAGCCCAAAGCGGCGTACTCCGACAGCAGCGAGTCGTACACCCACAGCCTGGCTTCGCCGCGGGCCAAGCCCGCCAGCGGGCAGTGCTCCCGGGCTGTCTGGTTGCACACCAGAGTGCTGTGGCGGTGCGAGAAAGTTCCCCGCCGGGAGTCCTGGCCGGCCAGTCGGATCGACACGCCCTCGTCGAGCAGAGTGCCGAAGGCCAGCGCCTCGGCCAGCCCCCAGTCCACCAACCCCTCAGACATCATGGCGTCGCGGGCCTCGAATTGGCGGGCCAGCTTGGGGTGAAGCACGAATCCGTCGGGCACCGATGCCAGCGCGTCGAAAACCCGCTTCACCTGGTGTTCCGACACGCCGGTGTCCGCTGGCGGGGCAACATGGGGAGCGGGGTCGGCAAGTCCCGCGGAGATCGACACCTGGAGCTCTCTTCTGCCTGCTGCCCCGAGCCCAGCGGACTCGTTCGGGCTCTTGTCGGCCGCCTGGTCCCGGGTTCCCTCCAGCGCCTCTTGGAGTTTGGCCCGGAATTCGTCCATGGCCTGCTCGGCCACTTCGAGCGTGATGTCCCCGCGCTTCACCAGCGACTCCACATAGCGCTTTCGCACGGAGCGGTGTTCCTCGATTCGCCGGTACATCTCCGGTTGGGTGTAGCTGGGGTCGTCGGCCTCGTTGTGCCCCTGGCGCCGGTAGCACCACATGTCGATCACCACGTCCTTGTGGAAGTGATTGCGATATGCCAGCGCCCAGTGGGCCACTCGGGCGCAGGCCTCGGGGTCGTCGCCGTTGACGTGGAAGATGGGGGCCTGGATCATCTTCGCCACATCGGTGCAGTAGTAGCTGGAGCGCGCCGACTCCGCAGTGGTGGTGAACCCCACCTGGTTGTTCACCACCAGGTGTACGGTGCCCCCGGTTCGGTAGCCCTGGATCAGC
>JAPYOG010000108.1 GCA_028278785.1 Candidatus Poriferisocius anaerobius
GGGCCGCAAGGTGTTCGACGCCCTGCTCTATCTCCCCATCATCATCCCCGACGTGACCATGGCGGTGATGATGCTGCTGTTCTTCGCCGAGTTCTTCGACCTGATCGAAGCCTGGTTCGGCCTGGACTGGCAGAAGGGGCTGGGGTCCATCACCATCAGCCACATCGCCTTCAACATCAGCTTCGTGTCGGTGGTGGTGCGGGCTCGACTGGCGGGGATGAGCGAGGTGCTGGAGGAGGCAGCCCTCGACCTCTACGCATCCCGGTGGAAGACGTTCCGCTATGTGACGCTCCCCCAGATCGTGCCAGGCGTGGCCGGCGGCGCCCTTTTAGCCCTCACCCTGTCGCTCGACGACGTGGTAATCACCCAGTTCGCCGCCGGCCCGGGGGCCACCACCCTGCCGGTGTTCGTGTTCGGCCTCATCCGCCGGGGGGTCACGCCGCTGATCAACGCCACCTCGGTGCTCATGCTGGCCGCATCGGTCGTCCTCGTCGCCCTGTCGCTGGCCTTCCAGCAGTTCAGCGGCCGCGGGGGGCGCCCTTGGCTGCGCGCCGCCACCGAAGCCGTGTCCGCCAAACCCAATACCAACACCCAAACCAAAGAGGGGATATACCAATGAAAGAGAAAAGACTGTTCTGGCTGCTCGGCGTGCTGCTGGCCTTTGCGCTGGTGGCTGCGGCGTGCGGCAGCGACGACGATGACGGGGGGGGGACCGTCGCCGACTGCGAGGTGAACGAGATCGACGGCAATCTCAACATCTTCAACTGGGCCGAGTACATCGACGAGGAGCAGCTCGACGCGTTCGAAGACGAGTTCGGTGTGAGCGCCAACATGGACGTGTACGACTCCAACGAGGCCATGCAGCCCATCGTGGCCGCCGGCAACTCGGGCTTCGACCTGATCGTGCCGTCGGACTACATGGTGGCCATCCTCATAGCCGGCGGAACCGTCCAGCCGCTGAACAAGGCCGCCATCCCCAACCTTGCCGACATCTCCAGTGATTTCCGGAACCTGATCTACGACCCGGAGGGCGACTACTCGGTTCCCTATCAGTGGGGCACCACCGGCATCGCTGTGGACACCGCGGCACTGGGCACCGACTTCCCCCGCACCTGGGGGCTGATCTTCGATCCGGCCATCGCCGATGAGCACAGCGGCTCGATCTCGCTGCTCAACGATCCCCGGGAGACGATCGGCGCGGCGCTGAAGTATCTGGGCTACTCGCTGAACTCCACCGACAAGGACGAGCTGCAAGAGGCCAGCGATCTGGTTGCCAGCGCCCGCGGTCGTCTGGCGGCGTTCAACACCGACTCGGCCGACGAGTTCCTCACCACCGGCGAGACGGTGATCGCCCACGGCTACTCGGGCGACATGTTCACCCAGTTCCTGGAGACCGACGACCCGTCGCGCTACGTGTACTTCGTGCCCGACGAGGGCGGCACCCGCTGGATCGACAACATGGCGATCCCGTTCGACGCCGGCAGCCCTTGTACTGCCCACACGTTCATCAACTGGCTGCTCACCGCCGAGCAGGGCGCCGCTTTGTCGAATTGGAACTACTACTCCACCCCCAACGCGGCCGCATTCGGCGGGCTCGACGAAGACCTCCAGGACTTCCTCAGCACGCCTGGCGTGGCGCCGGTGGAGATCTTGGAGGAGATCGTGGACACCGGCGACTACGAGGTGAACTTCTCCGACGCCTTCATCGAGGCCAAGGGCTGATCGCCCCGGCCCGCTGGGGAACGGAGGAACCGAGGTGGCAGACATGCCTCAACCCCTCGGGGGCAATGAGATGCCCCGCTTCGCGGGCATCGCCACCTTCATGCGGCTTCCCGGCCGGTCGGCGGCGGCCCATCTAGATGTCGCCGTCGTGGGCGTGCCGATAGACATCGGCACGTCCAACCGGCCGGGGGCCCGCTTCGGCCCGCGGGGCATCCGCGACGAGTCGGTGCTGATCCGTCCCTACAACATGGCCACGCGGGCGGCGCCGTTCGACAGCCTCCGCATCGACGACATCGGCGACGTGGCCACCAACCCTTACAGCCTGGCCGACGCGGTGGCCCGCATCGAGGCCTTCTACGACGAGCTCCTGGGCCACGACGTGATCGCGGTCACGATGGGGGGCGACCACACCATCGCCCTGCCCATCATGCGGGCCATGCGGCGCAAGCACGGGCCGCTGGGGCTGATCCACGTGGACGCCCACACCGACATCAACGAGCACATGTTCGGCGAGGCCATCGCCCACGGCACCCCGTTTCGCCGAGCCGTGGAGGAGGGTCTGCTCGACGCTCACCGGGTGGCCCAGATCGGCGTGCGGGGCACCGGCTATGCCGCTGACGACTTCGACTGGTCACGGGAGCAGGGCTTCCGGGTGGTTCAGGCGGAGGAGTGCTGGAACCGCTCGCTGGAACCGCTCATGGCCGAGGTGCGCGGGCAAGTGGGCAGCGGGCCGGTGTACATGAGCTTCGACATCGACGCCCTCGACCCGGCGTTCGCCCCCGGCACCGGCACCCCCGAGATCGCCGGCCTGACCGCGCCCCAGGCGCTGGAGATAATCCGGGGCTGCCGGGGCCTCGACCTGGTCGGCTGCGACATGGTGGAGGTGTCCCCCATCTACGACCCCACCGGCGCCACCGCCCTCACCGCCGCCAACCTGCTGTTCGAGATGCTGTGCGTGCTCCCGGGAGTCAACTGCTCAGACTGAGGTGGCGCCCTCTACCGTGATCGCTCAACCAGAAGGGTCTTCACTGATCGGCCATCTGACTGGTGGCGGTGGGTGGAAGCAAGGCGTATAGGAGGTTGACGTTGGCCTTCCACTCTCGGCCTTCTCGAACTATCAGCCCTGCCTTGGCTAGCCGATTCAGGTCTCGGCTCAGAGTCCGAGGGCCAGTTCGAGCGTACGCGGCGGCCAGTGCCGGGGTGAGACCAGTCAGATCGTTTCTGGAGACTGCCCGGTCCGCAGGCATGGCTAGCACCAGAGAGCGTTGGCGCGCGCTGGCCGAACTTGCGGGGAACCGATTCATTGTTTCGGTGACGTAGTCAGCCCACGACACTTCGAGCTGCTGTCCGCGCACCAATTCGATTTGCTCTTGCAGTCCATCCAGCAGGCCCTGGATGGCGTATGCCACGAAGTCGCATGTCGAGCCTGATCGGCTGGAGGCTTGCAACTCGCGGTAATACTGATCGCGGGTGAGGTTGTAGTGGTTGGAGAGCAGGTGCGCCGCCAACAGGGGCATCTGCCCAGATCGGGCCAACAGCATGAACTCCAAGAGTCTGGCCGTGCGTCCGTTGCCGTCGCCGAAGGGGTGGATCCATGCGATGTACAGGTGAGTATACGCTGCTTGGATGATGCTGAGCGCGAAGGCCAAGTCGGCGTCGTCGGAGCGGAACTCGGCGCCCTCGAGCCATTCGGCGAGCCGGCCGACCAAGAACGGGCAGTCCTCCGCTGGCGCTCCTCGATAGTTGCCCACTACCACGGAGTGATCTCTGAACAGGCCCGGCCTTGCATCAGATGCGTGCTCGGTATCTTTGAGAACTTGTCGGTTGTAGTCGCAGATCAATTCAGCCGTCACCGGGGGTAACGCCCCGAGGAGAGACCGACGGTCAATGTCGGTGAGGGCGTCAAGCACATTTCGCACTTCCCGTTCTTGGTACGCCCGCGAAGGGGGAGCGGTGCACTCGCCACGGTGAATGCCGGCCACCTGGTCTTCATCGAGAGTGTTGCCCTCGATGGCCGCTGTCGCATGCGCTCCCTTGATGAGCGCCACTTCCTTGAGGTGTTCGGCAAGTGCGGGTGTGAGCGGGGTGCTCGCGATCTGTTCGCAGATCGCCCTAGCCTCGCCCAGCAGCATCCACATCTGAGGTCGTAGATCGTTGATGCCAACGGCGCTGAACGTGATCCACGGATGGGATTCCTCATATGCCTTCACCAGCAAAAACTTACAATATACCCCTTGAATTGTCTATAGATCTGTCTACGTTCTTGTCGAGTTCTTTGACTCATCGGCGTTGCTCAAAGACGGCGACGTGTGGAGCAGTGATAGCAGTACGCTAGCATAATGCAACATGCGTACTCTCTACTTGCGAAATGTGCCTGATGAGGTCGTGCAGCGCCTTGAGGCTCTTGCCGTCCGCGAAGGGCTGTCGGTGTCGGCGATGGCGGTTCGGGAGTTGGCCGCTTCCAGTCGCCGGGCCGACAACATGGCGCTTCTCGGCGACCTGCCCGAACTGAGCATCTCGAAGTGGGGCTGGTGTCCAGGATTTGGACACTGCGAGACAATGTGTCGGCATACGACGCTGCTTATGTCGCCCTCGCCGAAGCCCTTGACTGCCCCCTGCTCACCGCAGATGCCCGACTAGCCGCCGCCCTCGGCCCCAACTGCCCCATCACCGTGGTGCCCAGCTGAAATGGGGTTGTGAAGGGGATGTCGAAGTCGTTCGCTGTGCAGTGTCTTGGTGGGGTTTGACAGAGTTCGTGTACTGCTCCCTGCCTTCCCGGTTACGCCGGGAATGGCGGGGCATATTCGTCTTGGGAAGCACCTCGGTGACACGTGTCGCTGTGTTCATCGACTACGAGAACACCCGCTTTGTGGCACGAGAGGTCTTCGGCGACCCACAACGCGACCCCTACACATTCGGGCACATCAAACCGCTGAGGCTCGCGTTGTTGCTCAAGCAACTCGGTGAGAAGGTCGATCCGGCTCGGGGACTCGCCGCTGTGTATGTATACCTCGGACTGAGCGGTGCCGTCCTAGATTGCGAAGTCGCTGTCGTTGAACTTCAAGGTGGCGGCGTTTTCGGTGACGGTGCGCTGGACGTCGTCGACAAAGCCGTCTGTGGCGGTGGCTTCGATTTCGATGGTGACGGAGATCTCGGCGTCTTCGGCTTGGGCCAGTTGGTTAACGACGGCTTCGGCGATGTCGGCTGCGGTTCTGGTCCAGCGGTCGGCGCCGACGGTGACTCTGCCGTAATAGCGGGTGGGCAAGGCGGGGCCATCGGGTGCGGAAAGTGGCCCATCGCCGTCTTCTTCGGTGTCGGTTCCCACTGGGGCAGTAACGGCACCGCCCACTTCGCCATCCATCGCTCTCGCCCGTGCCGCTTTTTCGGCCTCGATTTGGGAGTTGGCCGCGTCGGGGTGGACAACCAGGCCGCTGGGGGCTATGGCGGCCAGCATTTCGCCGGCCCGAAGGCCGATATAGCGCTCACCATCGTGTCCTTCGGCGTAGGCGATCCCGTCGGTGGCCCAGACGGTGGACTGCACCCCGTCGCGGATGGCGTCTTCCAATACCGTGCGGCGAACAAGGCGGGGCAGGTAGAGGTACTGGGTGATGTCGCTCCAGAGCTGGTTGACCGATATGGACACCTTCTCGTCGCCGGTCTGGCCGGGGTCTTCCCTCCAGAGGGGGATCCGGTCGAGCTCCCACCGCAGCCGGGTGCCGCCGTATGCCGGGATGAGCGACTCATCGTGGACCAGCTTGCGGGACACCCGCTCGGCCAGCGGCCCCGATGCGGTAACCCGGGCCTTCTCCCATCGGACTTCTCCGGTGGGGTTGTCGGGGGGAAGCGATGGGTTCAGCACCCAGATGTAGGTCTCGGGCATCCGAGAGGCCACGGTCTCGTCGGCATCGGCCGCCTTGGACTCAGCCTGTCGGGCGTTTGGGGGATCGAGGTTGAGGGATTCGGCGTCGTCTCGTATCGATTGCCAGGCCAAGTGGTTGCGAACCGCTTGGCGCAGCTCGCCCAAGCGGGTCACGTCGGCGGCCAGGAACACCAGCATGTTGCGATGCTGCCTTGCCCCTCCGGCGCGCTCCACCAGAGTTTGTCGGGCAATCTTGAGGGCTTCGCTCTGCTCGGTCTTGCTGTCGTGGGGCGAGGTCGGGTCCAGCACGACGAGGCGGACATCGTCGGTGTCTGGCACATCAGCGGGTGAGCGGGGGCAGCTGTGAACGCCGGAGAACTGGCCCCGGTCGTCTTTTTGGGTTGCGTCGAGCCGGCGTCGGATCTCGTCGTCCACGTCAGCATCGTTGAAGTGGCCCTCTGCCCTGTCTCGCGCGATCCGGTTGACGTTGGCTTGGAGGGCATACCAATAGCGAGCACCATCTCGATAGAGGTAGGAGGCCTGATCGGACAGTTTGCGGAGGGCGTCTCCGAATATGGCCGGCCGTTCCTCGCCGGGTTGGATGCAGCCGAGCTTGATGGCCCGGTCGTCCAGTCCCTTGTTGGCGGCGTGTTGTGAGGGGGCCGATCCGAAGTACACCGTGCGGGCCACCTTGCGGGCGGCTAGGAAGCGGCCCAGGTTGGGGTTCTCCTTGTCGAGCTTCAGCGGCAGGGCATTGTTGCCGTCCACATCGGCCTCCACCACCGTGCGCCATTCGCTTTGCAGATGGCGAAGCAGTTCCTCAGAGACCTTGCTGTCGTCGATGGGGATGGTGGACGGCAGGATCAGCAAGTTGGGGTCGTCATTGATCCAGAGGCTGTGGACCACCTCGGCCATCAACCGCAAAACGCCACGGGTGCGCTGGAATCGCTCAAGGTCGGACCATTCCTCGAACAGCCGGTCGAACAACTCGGGGTGTACCGGATAGGTGGCCTTCATCCGACGCTGGTAGTCGCCTTCCTTGCACTCGGAGGGGAACTCGCTTGATTGCTTCTGATACAGCTCGCTGAAGGCCCTCACCACCGCATCGCGGATGACAGTTGCTTCCGGCGACAAATCCTTGAACAGCCGCCTTCTGACGATTTCGAAGCTCTCCTCAGCCGTCGCTGTGCGCCAATTGGCCTGCATCCGGGCGAACAGGTTCTCCAGCCTCTTGAGCGCGGCCTGCCCTCCCTCGCCGCCGACCTCGATCTGAGATGAAGGGATGGTGGCCACCAAAAGCGCGCCCGGGGTGCTGCTGGCCGCATCGGTCAGAGCCTGGGCGAAACTGAAATGAGCGTCGAACGACCCCGCAGGCAGGCCGGACACGCCGTAAAGCTGGCGGGCGTACCCCACCCACTCGTCGATGAGCACCAGACAAGGCGAGAAATCCCGGAACAAGTCGGTGAGAGCGGCCCCAGGGCTGGTGCCAGTGCGGTCCGCCTCGGCCACCAAGGCGTAGCCCTCGGCCCCGCCAAGCTGATAGGCCAGCTCTCCCCACATCGTGTGGACCACGGTTCCGTCATCTTTGACAGACGCCTCACCAGGCAGGAGCTGATGTCCGACCAACACGGCCCGGCGAATCGGCCCGGCGGGCAATTCCACACCGTGCTTTTCCAGCAGTTCCTCCACGTCCTTTAGCTGAGCAACCGGCGTTTCCCCGGCTAGGTGGTACAGGGCGATAAGGGCGTGGGTTTTGCCGCCTCCGAAATTGGTCTGAAGCTGGATCACGGGGTCGCCGCCGCTGCCGCTGAAGCGAAGGGCCGCGCCCGCAATCAGGCTCGACAGCCCCTCGGTGATATAGGTGCGTCGAAAGAACTCCGCCGGATCGCCGTACTCCGCCAGGGCTTCGCCCCTCCACACCTTGTGCAGATCGGCTGCGAACTGGGCGAGTTGGAATCGGCCCGAAGCCACATCGTCATGGGGTTCAGCCACTTCCCGCCAAGAGGGCAGACCGGTTTGCCCCTGGCTTTTCCCGTGGCCAGTGCTCTGAGCCGCTGCTTTCCTCTGTGTCTTGCGGGCTTCGTTTTCAAAACGCTGGCGCAGCAGCTCCTGGTAGAGCTTGTCCACCTGGGCGGCATGGGGGCCGGCCCCGACCGATTCCAGCAGGAGCTTGGCCGTGTCCATCGCCCTCAGCGCGCTGTCAGCGGTGAAGGCCTCGTTGTGTGCCCATTTGTCGCGCGCTCTCCGAGACTCTGACACGTAGTTGCGCTCCGCCTCCCCCAGCTTCTTGCTGAAGATCGTCCGCCACTCATCCCACATCGCCTTCAGCAAGAACTGAGGATCAACCGGATTCACCGTGCGGGTTCGGCCATCGCCCCGGGTATTGGCCCGCTGCACGCCAGTGGTCCAGTCCTCTCCGAACTCCACCTCGCACTCCCGGGCCACAAACGGCGCCAGCCCCTCCCCCAGCAAGACCATCGCCTTGCCCACCCGCTCATAATTCGACAGTGCCACGCCCTGTTTCTACTCCACGCGGACGGCGGCAACCCTGTTGCCAATGGTTGGGCGGCTCTCACGAGCCTGGCTCTGGGGACTTTGAGTGCCCTTCGGGGCCTGAGGCAGGTGCCGGGACACCCTTTGAGGCTAGTGGTGGCGGGACTTCCTGTACATCTCCCCGATGTGCTCAACCTGGCCCTCTGTGAGGTGGAAAATCGGCTTGGTGCGCCTTAGGGCATGCTCGATGGCGTCTCGCCGATCCTCGGACGTGATCGGACGTGACACAGTGTTGCCATCCTTCCGGTCCTTTCTCTTGCCCATCAGGTGCCTCCTTTTCCCTGTTGGATTCCTGCTGAAGTTGTCTTACCACTGTGCGGGATCGTGTCCAGTCAAGAGCTCTCGACATCACTGTGCCAACCGAGGAGATCTACTACTACACGGGCTACGGCATCGGCGCAGCCACAATATCGACTTGAAGGTCAAGCGCAAACAGCCATTTCGGATTCGAACAGCTTGTGGCAGCCCAAGAAGAGGCACTTCTAGTGAGGTCAGGAGCCGAGGCCGAGGTCGGTCTGGCCGGCGGGGGGTTTGCTGGCTAGGCGGGTTAGTTCGGGCCAGGCGGATACCAGGCTGTTGTAGGCGAGGGCGTCGGAGGCCCAGTTCTTGCGTTCGCAGGTGTGGTAAAGGCGGTAGGCCAGTTCTCGGGCGGGGTCGGCGAGGCCGCCGTCTTGTCGCAGGAGTTCGGCGGCGGGCTGTTCTCCACCGGTCTCGAGCTCGCGTATCAGATACTGGACGACCTTCCACACGGTGCGGCGGTCATCGCCGGCGGGACTCCAATCATCGTCCAACTCGTCGCGGCTCAACAGCCGGCAAGAGTTGCCTTGCTGGTGGAGCACGCCGGCCCTCACAAGGCCGCCAATCGAAGTGTTCTTGGCCTTGCTCAGGGTCTCTGCCACGCCAGCCGACCCTTCTGAGAAACCGAATTCCGTGTACCAGGCGACCGCCCACCGTGTGTCCTTGTCGAAGTCGGCCTCCTGCTCGGCGAGCACGACATCGAGGGCTTGATTGATGGCAGTCAGGGCGTCGCGCACTTTCATGGTGGATCCATCGGCTTCGACGATCCGGGAGTAGCGGGAGAAGATGGCCATGCCCGGCCCGATGGAGGCCTGGGCCAGATCAACGGGGGCGATGTTTCCTTGTTGAAGATGTCTCAATGCCTCGGGAAGTTCAGCGTGGAGGGCAGCCAGGAAATCTCTCCGGGTGGTCAGCGGTGCTTCAGCAGGCCGGCGGCGGCACACCAGCACAATGGACGAGGCCAGCGCGGCCCGGCCGACTTCCCGCAATCCTCCCGGCTGTTCCGTGCGTATAGGCCAGGTCCCGCTGATGGTCACTCCGGCGTCGAGCAGACCCTCCAGCATCGTCTCCCAACCGGTGGATGCGGTGCCGGCCTCGTCGGTCTCGGATTGCTTGAACGCGTAGAAGATGGTGAACGGGTAGTCGTCATCGTGGACTTCCAGAATGGACGTGAATGCCTGCCGGAGCCCTCCCTCGAAGTAGGCAGCCGCTGAGTCCCAATCACCTTGCCGAGCGGGCTCGGCGATCATTTCCTGGGCCTTGGGAGCAAGGAGCGTGCTGAACAGGTCGGGATGCACATCGGACAGGCAGCGGCGAAGCCACACGTAGAAGAAGTCCGAAAGGTCGGCGTAAGGAATATTGTCGTAGTAGGGCGGATCGGTACAGACCAGGGCCTTCAGGCCAGAATGGGCAAGGGAACGAGCATCGAGCTGCCGGCCGTGGCCCTTGCCTCTTCCAGGAACGCGCTCCAGTGCATTGAGCAAATACTCAAGTGAGCCGAGATAGTTTCCCGTTGAATCAGAGAAGGGGTTTCCCTCGGCAAAGATCCAGATCATGGGGAGCGCAGGTCGAGCAAACACCTGTTGGACGTTTCCCCCTCCCGTGTCCCAAAAGCACTGTGTGGACGAGCGGTTGGCGAGGCGCCCGATTGACAGGCCGAGATAATGAGCGATGGCATCGGCATAGCCAACAGCTCCAGCCCCGCCAGCATGCAGTGGTGTGGGGTCGTCAGAAAGCCCAGCGGCCAGGGCGTCGGTCAGGGCTTGCTGTCGGGCTTCGGCAATGAGATCAGAGAACGCACACATGGCGGTTAGCTGCCGGGGTGTGAACAGGTCCGCCCATTTGGTCAGCCCATAATTTGGAGTAGTCACAGCGCGCGGGTTGAAGGGCAGGTCCCCCGATGGCGGATCAGATGGCGGTTCGACATTTGCGGCGTGTACATGGGCAGGGTCGGCTTCGAGATAGACCCGCCGTCGACCTCCTTCGGCAACAATGCACACAAGCTGAGAACCCAGTCCACCAGCTTGGGCGGCGGCCCGTACATCGCTCAATGCAACCGCCGACCCACAAGCCAGGCATGTGGCACCGCTGCGTGTGACTGTGCCTTCCTTGGGACATCCAGGTCCTTGCCTCACCCGGAACTGGACTATTCCGTCTGACAGTTCTCCGGTGGGTTCAAGCCACGCTTCCCGCTTCTTGCGACGGGAGAGTGCAAAGGAGTTGAGCAGTGGCATAGTCGCCCTGCACACCGGGTTGGGGCACGGAACCGTGCGAGCCCACAGCCAGGCAATCACCGTGGCCTGTCCGCGACCGTGCTCAACGGGGAGTTGGATCTTCGGGTAGAGCTGCCCGATGCGGGCCTCAGCCTGATCGCGCATCCACTGGCCGTAGTACCTGACGTCGCCGGCGAGGCCCTCTGAGCCCGGCCATTCGTCCAGATCGGTGACCCAGTTCAACAACCGTCTGGTTGACATGGAAGCAAGTGCCTCTGAGCCCGGCCATTCGTCCAGATCGGCGAACTTGTCGGGATCTGGGTGAATTGGCCGCTGACCGGCAAAGAGCGGCGGGATCTCGATCATGGCCTTGTTGATCAGCACCGCCACTGGGTTCAGATCGCAGGCGTGGGCCTCAAGGCCGAGCCGCTGAGCCTCCAGGGGAATGCTGCCGCCCCCGGCAAACGGATCCAGCACTGCTGGCAGCTCGCCGCCGCAGCTCGCGGCGATCTCGGCTTGGGCCCGGCCCAGCACCTCGGCGTCGTTGCTGTTCTCCCACAGCACCAACTCCTCGATCAGCCCGAACAGCCGCTCCCGCTCATCATTCTGGGCCTCCTCG
>JAPYOG010000109.1 GCA_028278785.1 Candidatus Poriferisocius anaerobius
CGCCGCCAGATCGCCGGGTGGGCGCTGTTCGCCCTGGCGGTGGCGCTTATCCCGTTTCTGATCGCCGACACTTACAGCCCCACCGTCTTCGGCAACCGCTACACCGTGGGCTTGGGCAACCTCAGCCAGGCCATCGGGCTGATGGTGGCGATCCTGGGGTTGAACGTCGCCACCGGCTGGAGCGGCCAGCTATCGCTGGGACACAGCTTCTTCGTGGGGTCGGGGGCGTATCTCACCGCGGTGCTGGTAAACGACTTCCACTGGTCATACGCGTCAACGCTGGGGGTGGTGGTGCCGGGGCTGTTCGCGTTCGGGGTGCTGTTCGGCATCCCGGCTCTGCGGATCCAAGGGCTTTATCTGGGGCTGTTGACGTTTGCCGTCGCAGCGGTGTTCCCGTCGATCATCCGGCTCGACGAGGTTGCCGACCGAACCGGGGCCAGCAACGGGCTCTTGATCGACAGCGACCTGCTGGCCCCAACGTGGGCGCCGCTGGGCAAGATCGCCGAATGGCTCCACGCCATACCGGGGGTGGGCGCCCGAGTGCCCGACGGGCTGACCGGGCGGCAGGAAGAGGCGGTGTACAAGTACTTCCTGCTGGTGGCGATAGCGGCGGTGTGCTTCTGGCTGGTGCGCAACATCCTGGCCGGACGGGTGGGGCGGGCCCTGGCGGCCATCCGGGACAACCCGCTGGGAGCGGCGGCCAACGGGGTAAACCTGGCCGCCTACAAGACGCTGAGCTTCGGCATCAGCGCCGCGGTGGGCGGGGTTGCCGGGACCATGCTGGCCATGCACTCGGGATTCGTGGGGCCCGACGAGTTCGGCTTCTCCATGGCCATTCTGCTGATCGCAGGGCTGATCGTGGGGGGCGCGGGACCACTGCACGGCGCGGTGGGGGGCGGACTGGCCATCCAGTTCGTGCCCCATTGGTCGAGCCAGACCCAAACCCTGCCGGGCACCGGCATGGCCTTGGACGGGCCATATGGCACGGCCATCCTGGGCGGGCTGCTGATCGCCATCGTCTTCGTGTTGCCGGGAGGGGCGGCCCAAGGCTTCCGCCGCATCAAGGCCCGGCTCATGCCGGTGGCGCCGCAACCGCCCACGGGCTGAAATTGTCGCTGTGGCCGCATAGGGTTACAGCGCTGCATCTCCCGAGCGGCTGAACCTCAGAAGGGATGACCCCATGTCGAAGTCCTGGCGATCCTTGTTCGCTCTTTTGGCTGCGCTCGCGCTGGTGGGCAGCGCCTGCGGCAACGACGACGACGCACCGGTGTCTGAGCCGGCGCCGGCGACGGCGGCCCCGGCCGATGCCTCCGGCCAACCGACGGACGTGCCCGACGATGAGCCCGCGCCGGATGATGAGCCCGCGCCCGACGATGAGCCCGGCGAGGCTGGGGCTGAGCCGGTGCCGGCGCCGACGGAGACGCCATCAGAGCCCGACATCGTGGCTTTGGGCGGCGGTGCGGAGATCGACATCGCCGAGTGCCCCGACGAGTGGGACAACTATGCCGGTGTGACCGACTCTGAGATCAGGTTCGGCAGCAGCCTGCCCCGGTCGGGCGCGCTGGCCGGTTTCGGCAGCATCAGCGACGGCATCCAGCTCTACTTCAACGACGTCGGCCCCATCGACGGTCGCAGCGTGGTGATGGTGAGCCGGGACGACGGCTATGTGCCGGCCCGCACCGTGACAAATGTGGAGGAGATGATCGACGTCGAGAACCTGCTGGGCTTCGCCGGGATTCTGGGAAGCCCCAACAACCTGGCCGTGCGGGATGTGCTGGACGAGAACTGCATTCCCCAGCTCATGAACCTCACCGGGCTGCCCCTCTGGGGCGACCCTGCCAACTACCCGTGGACCACCAGCGTGCTGATGTCATATGAGACCGAGGCCCGGGTGTGGTGTCGGCACATCGCCGACGAGATCGGCCCAGGGGCGACCGCGGCGGTTCTGGCTCTGGACAACGACGCCGGCGAGGCGTGGCGGGCGAGCTTCAGCGAATGCGCCGCCGATCACGGCATCGAGGTGGCCGACGAGGTCAAGCACGACCCGCAGGCAGCCTCGGTGGGCGCCGACTTGATCAACCTTGCCGCCAGCGACGCCGACGTGCTGGTGGTGGCTTCATCGGGGGCATTCTGCCCGCAGGCGGTGGCCACCGTGGCCAGCCTGCCGTGGGAACCCGTGATGCTGGTGGCAAACGGGTGCCAGAGCATCTCCTTGTTCTGGGCGCCGATCGGGCCGCTGGCCGACGGCGTCCGGCTGGTGAACACGCAAAAGGACGTAGCCGACACCTCGCTGGCCGACGACGAATGGGTGAAGTGGGTGCGCTCTTCGCTGGAGGGCCAAGGCGTCGACCCCGAGGCCGCCTCGCATGCCTTGGGCTACTCCGTCGGCGAGGTGCTCCACGAGGTGCTCCTTCAGGCCGCAGGCATGGACGGGGGCGTGAACCGCACCAATTTGATGCGGGCCATTTGGCAGATGGACTTCGAGGCTCGGGGTGCCATCGGCAACTCGCCGCGGGTCATGGACGGCGCCAACGATTCCTACATGGTGGAAGCCGGCCGCGTGGAAGAACTGGTGGTGGACGCCGAAGGCGCCCGCTGGACGCCCATCAGCGAGGTGATCGCCTTCGAAGGCGAGACCGGCACGTTCGGGGGCTAGGAAACGGGGCTGGGAAACGGTAACCGGGACCGCGGGGCTAGGAACCCGGGGCTGGGAAACGGTAACCGGGACCGCGGGGCTAGGAACCCGGGGCTGGGAAACGGTAGCCGCGACCGCGGGCTAGGAAACGGTAACCGGGACCGAGGAGTAGCCGGCTACATTGGCCATCTGCACCCGGCGCAAACCTGCTTCGTCGACCTCGAAAGCAGGCCAACGGCTGGCAATCTCCTCGATGGCCACTCGGGTCTCAAGGCGGGCCAGGGCTGCCCCCAGGCATGTGTGGATGCCGTGGCCCAAAGTGATGGCCAGACCGGGGTCGCGGGTGATGTCGAAGCGATCGGGATCCTCGTAGCGCCGGGGATCCCGGTTGGCAGACCCGGTGATCAAGAACACCGGCTTGTGCTTGGGGATGGTCACCCCGTGCCACTCGGATTCGACCAGCGAATAACGGCCCTGGTACTGGGAGGGGGCGTGATAGCGCAGGATCTCCTCCACAGCGCCGGGGATCATGTCGGGGTTGTCGAGCACCTTGGCCCACTGATCGGGGTGCTGGTGGAACAGCACCACGGCATTGCCCACCGCCTTGGTGACGGTCTCGGCGCCTGCCCCGGACAAGAGCTTCGTGAAGAAGGCGACCTCGGTGTCGTCGAGGCAGGTGGGCTGGCCGTCCTCGGTTTCCATCTCGGCTTCGATCAGCGCTGCGAACATGTCATCGCCCGGGTTGGCCCGCTTGTTCTTGCTGAGGTCATACAGGTAGGAGATATGGGCTGATATTGCGTCGCGGGATGCCTGGTCGCCCACAGGCGAGCCCTCCTCGCGGTGGAGCATGGCGTCGGCCCACAGCCTGATCTGCTGGCGGTCTCCCTCGGGTATGCCCAAGATGGCGGAGATGATCTCAACCGGGAACAGAGCGGCAAACTCCTCGAGGAGGTCTATTTGGCGCCGGCCCATGAGCGGGTCGAGGAAATCGCAGATGACCCCCCGCACAAGCGGCTCGTATTTGCCGATGGACAAGGGGGTGAACGAGCGGGACACCAGCTTGCGGTGGCGGCTGTGCTCGGGCGGGTCCATAGAGATGATGGACCCTTCCGTGTCGGGGTGGCCGGAGGTCAGCTGCTCATAGGTTTGGCCGTGGGTGGAGCTGAAGGTGGACAGATCGCGGTGCCCGGCCACCACGTCCGCGTACCGGCTCAGGGCATAGAAATCGTACTGCTCGCTGTGATAGCAGGGTGCGTAATCCCGCAAGTCGGCGTAGATGCTGTAGGGATCATCAAAGAAGTCCCGGCTGAACGGATCAAACGCAATGGTCTTCGTGCTCATGCCAACAGTATTGACG
>JAPYOG010000011.1 GCA_028278785.1 Candidatus Poriferisocius anaerobius
TCGGCACTGCGCATGGTGCGCTGCGCCTGATGGCCAGACTGGCGCAACTCGCCCTTGAGGGTGTTCAAGGCGTCAAAGGAGCTGCTGCGCCGAGTCTTCTCCGCCACCGCCTCGGCCAAGAACCCCTCCAGCCGGTTCCGCCCCTGCCCGATCAACCGCAGCCGCGCATCCAATCCGGCATCATCCAACCCGGCCACGTCCACCGCGTCAACATGCACTCCGCCCCCGCCATTTCCGCAGTTCACAGACCTAGAATCCATGAAACAAGTCTATCGACGCCAGTGACAGCATCCCCCGGCGCCAGTCGAGTCGCCGGACTCCCGGTGTCTGCAAGCAGCAAGAGTCAAGCTGTGTCCGGGCAACGCGGCGGGCCGACGCGAAGGCGCCGACCCTGTGCAGGTGGGGTGCCCGCTTGTGGTGCTCATCGACTCCGCCGACAACTCTGGCACTTCCCCGCCCCCGTCTGCCGCACCTCCCGACAAGTCCGCCTGCGCCATGAACAATCAGGGCTAGCTCCTTGGAACTAACCATCTAGGTGGCGGACCCTCGCAAACCCCCCGGTCCTAGCTTCGTAGTGAAGAGCCCCATAGTGAAGAGCCCATAGTGAAGAGCCCCAAAATGCGTTTGGCGAGCGTTGGCTATCGCATCGTATACTGATTGTATGACAGCGGTGCCGGTCCCGGTCCGGTTCAATGAGGCGCAGATCGAGTCCATCGACCGCATGGTGGGCCAAGGGGTGGGCGAGACCCGCTCTGAGGTCATCCGCCGGGCGGTGGAGCGCTTGGACGACGCCATCCGGCGGTCTTGTGTCGGCGAGGAGATTGCCGAGTCCTACCGAAAGCAGCCTCAATCATCCGGTGAGGATGCCGCTGCCATGGCCGCAGCGATCGCTCTTGTCGAAGCCGAGTCCTGGGTTTGGACCGAAGACGGGCGGTGCATGCCGGAGTGCGCGGCCATTGAACAGGGAATCCCCGTTGCTTCAGGCCCCCCTAACCAGCCTAATCCGCAGTCTGGGTCAGCCCCCGCGTGATGAGGCAGGGTGAAATCTGGTTCATGCAGACGCCAAGCGAACATGGCAGGCCGGTTGTCGTGGTAACCCGTGATAGTGCCATTCCCTCGCTCAACAATGTGGTGGTTGCCCCGGTTACCAGCATGCTTCGAGAGATTCCGACATGCTTGCCGGTCGGGTCCGCTGAAGGCCTCAGTCATGACAGCGTGGCTGCATTCGACAATCTCACATCGGTGCCGAAATCCACCCTGATCCACCAAATCGGCTTGCTCAACAGCATTGGCCGCCATCAGATGTGCCAGGCCCTCAGATCAATGGCGGACTGCTGACAAACGCTGACCCGCAGACCACCCCCACTCAACATTTCCGTGCAGGCTCTTTTTGTGACCGGTTGAGTTTGGCCGGGTGTTCGGGCTCTTAGCGTTGAAGTTAGGACCGGAGGTTTTGCGCGGTGCTCCGGCGGCGGACGGGATGCCGGTGAGGGTTTTGCAGGGACAGGCGCGTCTGAGCTTGCCCGAACAGCAGGTGCGCGACCAGGACCTGGACCGAGCAGAGTGGCCTGGTGGAAGGTCGCGCCGACTGCTGACCGAGATGGCCGTGGAGCACGCCGTTGGCACTTTGGGGGTTGTTGAGGCGACGGTGGCGGGACTGGCCCGCAAACTGGGGTGGGCTGGCCCACTGTGTTGGCAGCGATCGCCCCGATCGTGCAGCAGGTTCAAAGACCTGGGCGTGTTCAATACTGGGGTAAGGGCCGCAGCGGACCCGTCCCCGCATCGCGCGCCTGGCGAACCAAGCGCTGGACTACAGCGACGCCGTCGACGAGATCGCCGACTGCTGGATGGGCAAAGAGAAGATACGTTCCGTGCTCAAAACCGGCGGCCCCGACCAAGCCTCGGACCTATTGGACGACGCCATCGACTACTTTCCCCGACAGGACTCATCGGACAAGAAGGCCATGCAGCTCGACACACGCGTTCTTGATCCTGTGGCGTCCTTCAGGTGTACGCAGAGTCCCGAGAGCCTTATGAATCGCTTTGGGTTCGGGCTCAACATGAATGGCCAACACTCCGATGCATCTCTTGCCCACTTGGTCGATCAGCGGGGAGACATTCAACACGCCGTATGACTTCGAGAGATCATCGTTTGTCAGGGGTTCCATAGCTGTCCAGGCATTGTCTGGGATTTCCCCATAGACCGCCTCGTTAGCCCACAGCAGTGGCTTGGCCTCCCGATAGCACATTCCGTAAACACCTGATTGGGGGTTAGTCGATGGAGGCGGATGTCGCGCTTCAATCAAAGACACTGACAGTTGCCGCGAGAGAATTTGCTGACGGAGAATGAAGGGCGGACGCTTCGATGGTGACCAATTCGATTCGCACAGATAGAGATCGACCATCCACAAGCCGAACTGATTGCCTGCAATCTGTCCAAGGTCTGAAACCACCTGCACTGCTCTACGCTGGACGCGGTCGTATTCTCGGCCGAGCCTGCGAACGATGTTCCTGTCTCGCGCCGCGTTAACAGCGGTGTGAAGGACAACGAACCCTGCGCTACCGATAATCCATAGCCATGGTCTAGTCTCACCGCCAACTAGACCCGCAACAGCAAGGACCATCGTGGCTGTCGCCAACGTGACCTTGCCGAATACGAGGTCGGCCCAGGGGGCCTTGCCGAGCATCAAGATTGTTCCTGCAGAAAGCGTCGGAGGCGAGTTGTCATGACTTCGGCACGAGCTGCGACGTTGGCTTCTGACGCTCCTTCTCGCGTGAATGCGTTGAGGTATATGAGCATGTCAATTTCAATCTTTGGGAGATTGAGTTCTTCCTCGGCTACTTCATCAGCGGCAAGACCCATAACAGTGCTTCGAAGATCCGAAAGTTCCGCCGCCCCTTCGCGTCGCTTGCTTTCAAAGAGTCGAAAGAAGGTCATCAGGTTTGCTGGATCAGTCGAAATACCGTCAGCGTCAAGCCACATAAGCGACAGCAGGAGATCAACTACCCCCCATCGAGTGCGGAGCGCACCGCGTTCAACGCTTGCAATGGCGCTAAGACGATCTAGGAAGTCCACAGTTTGTGTGGCCACTGAGCCGCTGGGATCGAAAGAATCGTTCTCATAGAGAGCTAGCAGATCAGCCCCCTTAAGGCCGGTGGGTCCACCCGCACTTACAAGGGCCAGCACGATGGCCGCCATCTCATGCCATCCAAATCGGGCACTGCGGAGTGCTGTTTCTCGCCACAGGTCGTGCTCCGCAAGCACTTCTGCGACAAAGTCCCGAACCGGGCCTGACATCGCGTTCCGGCGTTCCGCTGCGTTGAGCGGTTCACCCTTCTGAAGTCGCTGGAACAAGTCCCGAATGTCATCTTCATTCTCAGTTTCGAGTTCGGTCACAGTGACCTTGGCGAACTCAAGTCGGTCTTTGGCGTCCTGCGGCAGCTCAGCCCAGTTCTTTCCACCGACCGCCCCCAGGTCCAGGTATGAGTAGCTACGCGGAAGCGCGAAGTCATTTGACATAAATCGCCAGATAGAAGTAAGTCGTTGGACGCCATCAACAACGTCAAACAATTTGTCTGATCCATCGGGCAACTTGCGCAGGAAGATCTTGGGAAGGTCATATCCGCGCAGGATCGAATCAATCAAGAGTTGTTGCTGAGGAACTGACCACACTTCACCCCGCTGGTACTCTGCATCGGTGTTGATGCGGCCTTGAAGGTCAGCCAACATCCGGACCGTCCACTCACTTGTTTCCCGTCTCACTAAACCTCCTTGCCAGGTCAAGACCATCCGTCTTGCGGGAATGCTCCGAGATTTGCTATTGGTTTGCCTCGGCACCTCGTTCGCCGTCACCGCCTGCCAGGCTCTTCACCAGGCTTCGAGTCAAGTTCTGCAGTGCGGGGAGATGCCCTGTTTCCATCATCTCTTGGACGAGTGGGATTCCGGCAGCGGCATAGCCTTCAGCAATATCCAATACCTGTCTGGGCTCTCGAACTACGAATGGGTCGCTGGAGTGAGCGATCGCCAATAGGAACAGGAATTCGATGGTGGCCAAGTCTCGTTGGAACACGACACCGGTGATGAACTCATGTCGCTCAGCAGAGTCGACGGTCATGAATTGCTCCTCTGAAGCACCGACCGTAGCAGCGAGGAGCCAGAAGTCGACATACCGCTTGAACGGAGCATCTTCGGGGCTCTTGGAGCCGAATGTAGCGCTGTAGTGATTCAGCTCTTCGTGATAGGCCTTCGGAACGTGAACTGCAAGATTGGCAAACGGGTTGAAATCTTGAGATATAGCCATGCTTAGACCGTGGCCTTTCGTTCGCAGAGGCGGCAGGAGGAGTGGTAGTCGCAGTCACAGAGCAATGTTTCGAGCCGGCCGGTCTCTGGGTCGTTGACTAGTTGCTTTGGATAGTGATCGGTAAAGGTCATCGTGTAGGTACGCCCTGCGTATCTGTCGAGGATGTCTTCCACACCCTGTGCTTCGCTTCCAGTAAGGAACATGACCAACTGCGTTGAGTTCGCAGCCGCATATTCGAGCAGGGATCTTCGGACTAAGGCGCTGGTCATCCCGAGTGGTGTGTCTACAACGTTGGGGGCGCTTACGCCGCTCACACGGACGAGCCCAAGAATGAAGGCAAGTGTCAGAGCTCTACGCTGGGCACCGCTGAGATCTTTGTCCGGGTCCAGACGTTGTTCATCAGAGCCGAACACAACAATGTCATGTTGGCGTGTCAACTCCGCACGGCTAATGAGTCCTCCGGCCTCTGGATCAGCGACGATCATCTTCAGAAAAATCTCGCTCATCGCGGAGCTCACCTCGTCGACCGTTTCGCTTTCCAACGTCTCGACTGTGTTCCGAATGACGGCAAGCAGGTCATTGGCGGCAGTTTCTTCAGCAAGTCGACGTCGGTACTTCTCGACTTTCTTCTGTGCCGCTTGCCGGTCCTTGATGACGTCAGCTCGGTGTTGGCTTATTGTCCGAATTTGCTCTGACACTCTTCCCGCGTCACCAGTGAGGCGCTTGGCCTCGGCTTCTTCGCCTGTCAGCATCTGTTCGAGTTCGCTGATGTCCTGTTCGGGGATGTCTCGGATCCTTGTTCTCAGTTCAGCAATGTTCCGCTCGAGCCGGCTTTGGTTTTGGCTACACCCAATGACATCGTCAAGGGAATCTTTCGCCTGGGCAACCCACGATCCGGAATCGTCATCGACTCTGGTTGTGCTTTCACGGTGGCGTGCTGCGGAACTGAGGTGAAGAAGGATCTCATGGCTTTCCTCCAGTTGGTCCACCTCCTCCAACAACTCGCAAAGGGCAGCATGACCGTCTGTTCCTTCCGATACGTCCCGCCCGCAAATGCATGTTTCGCGATTGAGCCGGTCCCGCACGACGTCGGGCAGGGTGTCCGGGATGACACCTTCAGTTTCGAGGTGGGCGAGCAGGGTTCCCGCCTGGCGAATTGGCTCTCTGCCGACTCGTGCAAGAACGTCAGATCCGTTAATTAGATCTCGTTGCTTCTGAACCAAATTCGTGTGGCGTTTCCGCTCTTTTTCTAGTTGCTGCGTTCGATCAGTAAGATCGCATTCAAGCTTTTGACGGTCAGCACCGCCAGCTGCAAGCGCTGAGTGTAGGGCGTCTTTGGCCTTACGTATGCGACTGTCTGTCGCCTGCCTGTCTTCATAGATCTGGCTCTTGGAGTCCTTCAATTCCTGCAACCGTTCATTCAGTTCAGCTTCTCGTGTTGCAAGCTGTTCGACATCAGTGCCAGCAGCGTCCTTTCGTACCGCGGAGACCGCCTCTCTACGGGCAACATCGACATGGCGTTCCGCCTCTTCGAGAATGTCCAAACCCAGTAACTGTCTCACAGCCCGCTCTACCCGCTCTCGCTTTGCCGAGCGCTCGTCGGTCGCCTCGATGAATGCCAACGCACGGTCCCCATCTATGAAGAACACATCCTTGAGGCTCTTGGGCAAAACCCGCTTGGCGATGAAGGCATTGGGATTTGGCACAGGCTCATCGCCAGTCGGCTTCTGCTCAAAGAGCATCAAGTCCGGTGATCCGTCCACTTCGAAGGTCCCGGAGTCTGCTGGCCGCTCCCTCGTGACGCGAACTAGGTCATAGGTGCGCTCCATGCCGGTCTCGTCATCGATTGTGGCAAATCTGATGGCGACTTCGATTACGCAAACCTTGCCATCCTTGCCGACATCCCAATCGAGGGGATGTATCCGGTACGCCGTTCTCTTGCCGGGCAGAGCGTCATCACCAAAGAGTCCCCATGTCAGCGCCGAGAGCAGAGTTGTCTTGCCTGTACCGTTTTCGGCACGGATCACGGTCAGAGGGCTCTCTGGGTCGCGGGCGAAAGAGAGTTCAATGTCGCGGAGCTGCCTGAAATTCTGGATTTTTGCCTGAACAAGCTTGATCATCAGGAGGGTTCCCAGCCGGCTCTAAGCAGAATCGTCCCCAATGCCTGCGCTTTGTCGTTGATCTTCTTCTGAATCTGCGTTCTCGCTTCGAGATGCTCCTTCTCGAGGATGACGATCTGCGCGAGGGTCTCGAGCAGGTCCTTTCGATAGCCAGGGACTCTGTCTGACTCATCGATCTGGTCCACTCGGTCGCGGATTACTGAAAGGAGTTTCTGTTGGCTGACAGTCACTTCGTCTACCTCCACCTGGGCAGCGGCGATTATACCATGTACTCCAGCCGGACATCTTGGAGCACATCTCTTGGCCCATCCTTGGAGGCACGGTTCCGAGCAAGATTCGCGAATTCGTCGCACCTTGCGAGTTCGCCGCCGATCAACACCTTGATGTCGTCGTCTCTGGCTTCACCCGGAGGAGGGAGCACCAGGAAGTCGTGAATCATGGCGTATTCCTTGCCTATGGCCGCACACATGCGCAAGACCCGGCCGCGGCGCTGTACCCACTGTCGCTCGACGGTTGTGCTCGCGAGGATGATCGCTGTCGAGATTTCCGGGACGTTCAATCCTTCGTCGAGAACTCGCTTGGCCGTGAGAACTTTGAGCCCTCCGCTTCTAAAGGCATCGAGCACTGCGTCAACTAGTTTGGCGTTTCCTGTTTCCTGGGCGGTGATCTGATGAAATCGCAATCCGGTTGACCGGATGATGCCGTTCACTGCGTCAAGCTGCCCGGGGTCTTTGTCCGTTGCGTAGACGAGCGTGTGCTGAACTTGCTCTGCTGAGCCTTGCAGGAGCAGCGACTCGAGGACCTCAAGCTTCCCTTCCGCAGCCTCCAAGATCAACCGTCGTTGGTTCCGAAGTAGTTGGAGTCGCTCCTCGTCCTCTGCGCTGGGATCTCTTCCAGCAGCGAGCCTGAGGCGTCGAATCCGATCACTCAGGCGCCTGTAGTCCTCAAGTTCGTGGCGGCTGAGCTCGACTAGGTGCAGGTGGTAGTCGTAGGGCACAAGACAGACGCCAATGGCATCGGCAAGGCTGAATTCAAATATAACGTTGCCGAAGTACTCCACCAACCGATCCGACACTTCAGGTTCGTATTGCCTTTCCGGGGTAGCTGACAGACCGAGGCGGTATGCGATCTGATTGGGCGGTGTGTTGAGAAAGGCGTCGGTCCCGAGATTGTGCATCTCATCAGCGATCAGCATTAGTGGGCCCTGGAAACGGTCGATTAGCTCGCGAAACTCAGCGTCATTCAAGAAGTTGTTGGTCACAATCAGGACCTCAACCCCACGATTACCCCGCTCAATGCGTTGGAGTCTCTCGTCGATCTCTCTGAGGCGCCTTCTTCTGTTGTGGTTGCCTGCGACATACGGCGTGAGAGCGAAGTTCTGACATTCATCCGCCCACTGTGCGATGAGGGGGAGTGTTGGAGCGGCCACGACTACAACCAAGCGTCGAATTTCACGCCAGAGTCGCCAAGCGCAGAGAAGAGCGGTGATGGTCTTCCCCGAGCCAGTGGCCATTGCCAGGATCCCGCGTCGCCCGGCACCTTCCCACCTGAATACTGCCTTTCCCTGATGAGAGAATGGCCCTGCCTCCCAAACGAGATCAGAAGGGGGAGCGAATCGCTCAAGGTTGACGCTGGCCTCGACCGAGCTTCCAAGATCGCTCCTGTACACCCTTCCTTCAAGATCGAGGGCTTTGCGATAGTCAGCCTCGGTTGGGGGCCGAGTTGTGTCATAAGAATCAACCAAGTCCTCTTGCAGCGCTAGTGGAAGATCGACAGCAACTGCGTGGAGCTTAGAGTTCGTCCAGTAGGCCTCGAATTCGTCAAAGGCATCACGACATGCGGTTTCGCTATCCCCATCACGCCAGCTGCGATGGAGATTGAGCCGCTCGACATTTCCCAGGAGAGCTTGGCCGGTGAAGTTCGCTGACCCCGAAAGTACAGCCACGTCTTTGCCGGCTCGAAATATCCACTCCTTTAGGTGGAATGTCGCATTCCGCACCAGCACGATCTTCATTTGCAGTCGGCGCGTCATAAGCAAGTAGGCCAAGCACTGTTGAGTGTGTTGTGCTAAAGCGCTGGCAAGCGCCGTTTCGTCAGTGAAAGCAGCCTTGATTGCGTCCGTGAGGGCGTCAGGGGTAATCTTGGCACCTAGGCGAATCGCCTCCTGGTCAGCTTCGGACAGCACTGGACTGACAAGTAGGCGCAGTGGCTGATCGCTTCGGACGATATACGCCGCCAACCCATGTGACAATTCTCGCAAGGCGGCACCCCCGAAATAACCGACCATGCATTCGAATCGATCTGATACTTGTAGTGCAGGCACAATCACATCTTCGACGACTGCGTCGTCGGGCCGTCGCCAGGTTGGCTTCCGGTCGTCCAGGCATCTCAGTCGCGACACAGATTATCCCGCCGTAAAGTTAGAGAGCGCACACAGTGCAAGGATTGGTGTTGTCCTCTTCGTCTAGCACATCGGCAAGGGATTCCACCAAAGGGAGGTTTGACCTGGTGCTGGCGGTTCGGGCAATGGCAGATTCGTGGCGTTCGAGGATTTCGGCTCGTCGGGCGCGGAGCTGTACAAGGGTTTCGCCGCCCGACCAGGTGTACTGACGGCCCTTCATTGCTTGCTTGCCGAAGTCTGCATCTCCGTCTACTCCGGCGTCTTGGAGGACTTTCTGCTCGATTGCGACAGCTCGCTCGAACAGGTCGGGGTGTCGGTCGGCTAGGCCGATCCATTCCGCCTTGCGCTGGTAGAAGCAGAAGTAGCACCCAGAGCGTGTTCGCCACTCGTAGTAGGCGGGGAGGCCGATTCCGGCATCGTCGAGTATCCGCATTACACCGGCGTGGTCGATGCCGTCTTCGACGAACGGGAAGCGGCTCTCGATATTTGGCTTGGTGGAGACGTACCCCTTGCGGTTGGCTTCGTCGGAGCGTATGGCGACATAGGAGATTGCGGAATCATCGCCGATCCACTTCTCAAGCGGTTTGATCTTCATATTCTTGGTACACCAGCGCATCTGAGGCGAAGGCAGGGCACCCCTGAATATCTCGAACCAGTGGTCGAATCCCCGATCAGCATTTAGCCGAGCAATGGGCTTGGATAAGATGACCTCAAGCCGTGTCAGGAAATCGTAGGTCTCAGGAAGCTCAGCGCCTGTGTCACAGAAAAAGTACTCCATCTCTGGCACCTGATCCTTCAGGTATACCGCAAGGGCGCTGGAATCTTTGCCTCCCGAGATGCCGCAGATGTGCCGGATTTCTTCAGGCATATTGTGCGTCTTTCAGTTGTGGAGCGTCGGCTCCGTGAGTGCTTGCATGATCATCGGTTTGTCCTGTTGACAGCATCCGTTCACTTAGCAGTGCAAGGAGTGCGTGGTCAGGGCGTTGCTGGGAACCGGTCACTTCCGAGAGTTTATCAAGAGCGTCATCGAGGATCTGTTCAAGTAGCTGACGGCTGCTTTGGTCGATTCCAACAAGGCGAACCAGTTCTGCGCCATCAGCTTGGGTGACCGTCACACGTAGAGCATTGAATGGGCCGCTTCCGTGAACTCTGTGTTCTGCGTGAAGGGCCACTAACCGGTGGAAGGCAGCAATGTGTTCGGGCATTACACATCGGTATCGCTCCAAGTCATGATCGGTCCACTCGGCAGGAGCCTTGTCGGTTACCACCATCGCAATCGCTTTGATCCAATCCATGTTGGAGTGGAAGCTTTCGTCGGCAAGAGCTAGGACAAATGACCGAACTTGCGGATTAAGTACTTCGTTTTCTAGGGCAGCGGCTTGCCCGGCGACAGCCAGGCGGGAAGTCTCACCAGTCTCTTCAAGGAGAAGATCGTATAGGTCATCGAGGAGATTATCGAAGCAACCTGTGAGGTCGGCAAGTGCATCCCTGACGCTGTTTGCATAGGCAAATGCCTTCGCGTATGTCTTAGTGTTTGTAGGCACTGGTCTGAAACCGAGAGCTTTGGGGAGAGCATCGAACAAAAGTTCATCTGGTTCAACCGCGGTTACTAGTGCTTCCCTTACATTCTTGGTAGTTTCTGAGAGATTTCGAGTTCGGAGTGTGTAGTTGTTGAGCCAGTTTATTTGGGAAACAAGGTGGCCGACTACCGCAAGAACGTTCGCTACTCGGTGTTTATAGAACGATGGAGGAATCTCTAGTCGGGCTGCCAGTGCGTCAATCACCTGCCGTCGTGCTCCGGTCGTGTTAGCGAAGTGCTTGAATTCGAAATGACTGGGATTGCGCGCCATTCGTTCTGATAGCTCAGGACTCAGCAGAGGCTTGAAAGTCCCGTGTTCGTAGATTGCTACCTCGTTTGCGTATGCGAGCAAGCCGGCTGTTGCAAACACGGGGATCACTGCTGCCTTCATACCTACTGGCGGGGATATGAGCGCCGCGTGCAGATCCTTGAGGTTTACGCGTCGTGTTCTAGAGCGCTTGAATTCGTCCTCCATGACCTGCCATGCAGGCAGCAGCGACGGTTCTTTGGGCTTATCAAATACGAAGGTTTTATTCTGCGAATCGAATCGGTGCATGCCAGTTTGCTCGAGGACAGCCCGATACATTGCGACCTCTGGTCCATAGCCCTCAAATCCCAGATAGACCTCACTAGCGCGTTCAATCATTCCGGTCAGTAGCATGCCTCGCGCCTTTGCCCCCTGTGAGGTGAGCGCGGTGCGATTGATCATTTCATTTCCAATCAGCGGTGCCAAATGGTACGCCTGATCGGCAGCCGCTGACAGAGCAGCGGTCCCGCGACCATTAGTAAGAGGCTCGGCCCCATCTTCCGTAAGGAGCAGCCAAGCACAATTCTGCGGATCGAAACTCGAAGTGAAGGCTTCGTGAAAACGCGCTTCGGCTTGCGCGAGTTGTTCCCCGAGTTCGCTGCGAACTACCCAGTCACTAGCAACTTCGGGTAATTCGAGAACCTGGTGGATTGCAGCGAGGTTCCGCGCTGCCGTGTCCAAATCTGAAAGGTTTGTGGGAAGCGCAGCGACAATCGGCTTGCTCAATCCGGTCTCGGCAATCGCTGGCCAGTGGGATTCAGAATCGACTAGAAGCAACAACTCGCCATCAACCTCTGAGAACGGGCTAAGGGGCTTGACAGCCTCCGATGCGGTCGCGTAACGGCGAGAAAAAATCCGAAGCGTGTCGTGCTTAGCAGTGTGGCGGGCCGCTATCACCGGGGTGGGAGGGTCGAAGCGCGAAAGAACCTCGATCAGGGGGATCTTTGCCAGGGTCGCTGTGGCACCTTCAATGAGTACGCGGACATCCAGATCGCTTCCTTGCCATATTCGATATTCATCAGCAAAGGCGCGGTATGTGATGAGTCCGCGTTGTTCTAATTTCTGGAGTGTTGCCGTTGATCGCTTCGCAACCTGTCCCAGAAGAGCCTCCGATGCTCGTATCGTTCCCGAAGCTCCAACCAGATTCAAAATGGCGATTGACTTTGCCAAGATCCACTCATGAGCGCTGAGGCCGTGGGCATCTCGCAAGCAGGTGGCGATCTCTCTCCATCGACTCCCATTCACACCGGGAGATCCGGTGATTTCTCCTTCAATGAAATAGTCGTATACCTCAGATAGCCCGACGACGGGGAGTGGATCCGTGTCTGTTGGTTCCTGTCGTGCAAGAACAGCTGGAACTGCTGCGGCATCGCTTCCCGCAAGAAAAGAGAAGAGCGTACGTTCGTTCTGCCCATACCGGCTGCATAACTCAGGGAGAACGGCCGCGGCGAGCGGGTGGAGCGGAAAGCAGTTGGCAACAGCGTCACTGCTGGACAGGTCCTCGAGTCCCAGCTTTCCCATGGTTGTTGCCATGCCTGATGCCCAGGAGTCGATCCGTTTGCGAAGCGCATCGTCAACATCAAAGACAGTTGCGATCAAGGCTCGCATCTCCGCAGGTGAATCTGTAAAGGGCACATCCTCGAATCGCCCCTGTACTTTAGCCCACTCGCGCTGCTCTAGGTTGCCAGCCGAAGTGAAGTAGTCTTCGAATGATAGGTGCTGGAGAGTCAGGGTGAAAATTGGTGTCTCACTTCCCTGCCCGGCTTCCGCGAGTTGTTGGAGGAGGTATGGGTCGGAATCGACCGAACTGCTGACTGCCTCAAGATTCTTGCCGAACTCGTCAATCACGATGATCAGGGGTGCTGATGCAGCAAGACACCGAGCGATAGCAAGGAGAGATGCGGGAGACGGTCCTGTTCGACGAGGATCACCCGCTGCTACGTCGGCTAAGGCATCTGTGAGTGCTTGGGCGGCCTTGAACTTTGTGGGCGGTGGGATCTCGCGGAAGCGACGTATCACTGCTGAGTGGAGCGCGCGCAAAATTGTATGGCTTACAGGCTCCCGACTCGCTGTTGCCACTGCAAGGCAAAAGCCCGAGCGTCTTGTGCCATGAAACTCATGAGCAGAGAGGATCCTCGCCTTTAGATCAGGGGAAGCAGCAGCAATCAGGTCCAAGGCCTTGTTGCGAACTGGCCCTTCTTTGCCGAATGCGCCATCTATCAGAAGAGCTAGCGAGGACTTACCTGATCCATACGGCCCGGTGATTGACCAAGCCCCACCTGCTGTGCTGCATGCAGCGCGGGTGGCGAGCCGATCCACAACATCCACAGTTCGTGCAGTAACGATGTAACCGTCAAGCGGGTCGACTGAGGTCACGTCGCGCTCGAGATTCGCTGAGCGAGCGAAGCGCGCTGACACGGAAATAGAGTGAGCGAGAATGGTCATGCAATTGCCTCCGCACGATGTCGCGCACTGGCTTTGCGGAGTTTCGCCATTGCTGGTGATCGCTCCAACAGCAGGTCTAGATGCACCGGTTCGTCACCGTCAGGACCGATTGCTGGTGCCTCGGGCTTAGTTTCGTAGTAGTCATTGAGAACAGCAATCGCAATGTCGGCAGCAGCAGTCGACCACGCGACTTGTTGTGCTCCTGTAGGCGCAAGCAACTCTAGCGACGGTTGTTTCTTGGCAACCCGGCCTAGGGCGATATGGAGGTCCTTCTCGCCGAGTCTGAAGGCTCGGCCTGGACTGCCTGGCTCGTTTGCGAGGTGTGCCAGGGTGACCGTGCGCCCGCCTTGCCGACAGCGAGACAGGTAGTCCAACACGGCAAGGGCCACAATCTCATCAGGCAGTGTCGGTTTAGGTCCTAGCACGAAACGATGACTGCCGGTGGCGGCAGAGTGGACGATTAGCCCAAGTTCACGCATAGGACAATCGAGCAGGTCGTCGAAGCTTGTTCGTGAGGTTCGTACTGCTGGAGCGTAGGTGCGGAGCAGTGCAGATACGTCCTTCTCGACTGCAGAGCGGTGGGGCATCGGCCATGTCCCGGCAGCCTCGATCTGGGCAGTTATGGCACCGGCCAGCATGCCATCGTCGAAGTTGACGGCGTGCAGCTCATTGAAGGCCAGCCACCAGACTGGCAACAGCGATGGAGGGGCCAGAAGCATCCAGTGAAGGAGCCAGACCGTGCCGGGATCTTCCATGTACGGATCCCACCCGTCTGGTCCGAAGAGGCTGTGACCGAACCGAGTGGGGATCATGTCTGGAGAGCGCTTGTTGACAGATTCGGGATCCGAAGTGATGATCTTGGCCGCTAGACCCCAAAACTTGATCGAGCGGACCATGTTCTTTCCGACGCCGATTGCAACTGGAGCGTCTTCGGCTGTGAATCCACGTTCATTCCCTGCTGCTGTGGCATAGGCCTTGCGGAACCATCCGTAGCGGGGATGGAAAGTCTCGTGGCGGGCAAAAGTTGGGCGAGCGGCATCCTCTAATCGCATTGGCTGTCGCCTCTCGTCATTCCCCGAACGTACTTGACGGCCTTGATGGTCTGCTGAAGAGCGGTGTCAATCTCGGTCTCGGTCGTGAACCGTCCCAGGCTGAAACGCACTGACTCGAAAGCCTCGTCCCGCGAGAAGCCCATGGCCAAGAGCACTTGGGAGGGCTCAATCGAGCCCGAATTGCACGCTGAACCGGTGGAAACCGCTACGGGGTCCATGTTGAACACCATGGCCTCGGCATCAGCCCCTTCGAACCGCAGGCTCGCAGTGTTTGGAAGGCGTCTGTCGGGGTCTCCGTTCTCGTGCACTCCGGCGAGCTCGGCGCGCAGACCTTCCACGAGTCGGTCTCTCAGTGCTTCCACTCTGGCTGATTCAGAATCTCGTTCTTTTTTGGCCAGATGGGCCGCTGTTCCGAGCCCCACGATTCCGGCTACGTTCAGCGAACCTGACCGCAGACCTCGTTCATGTCCTCCTCCATGGGTGACAGGCCGAAGGCGAGCCAGTGAGCGGCGCGTGCCGACGAGTGCGCCCACTCCTCCAGGCCCGCCAATCTTGTGGCCGCTCAACGACAAGAGGTCAATGGGGGCGTCGCTCAATGAGCAGGGAAGTCGGCCCACCATCTGGGTGGCATCACAGTGAAACACCGCCCCGACGGCCTGCACGAGCTGCGCCACCTCCCGAACCGGGTTCAGAACCCCGGTCTCGCTGTTGGCGGCCATGACCGAAACGGCCAGGACATCGGGGCCCAAGAGCGCTTCGAGCTCGTCGAGGTCGACATATCCCCCCTGGGCAACCCCGACCACATCCACCTTTGCCTTGCCCTGCTCATGCAGCCATTGGGCTGGTTTGCGCACCGAGGCATGCTCCACAGCCGAGATCACGATCCTGTTCCGCTCGGCAGGCGCTCCCTCAGCCAAACCGATAAGCGCCAGATTGTTGGCTTCAGTGGCCCCAGCGCAGAAGACCACCCCAGATGGAGAAGCATCCACGAGAGCGGCAACTCGCTCGCGGGCGTCTTCCACTGCTGCTGCCTGTCGCTGTCCGAAACGATGAACCGATGAGGCATTGCCTGTCCTGCCTGTCAACGCAGGCATCATGGCCTCTGCCACTCGTGGGTCGAGTGGCGACGACCCGTTGTAGTCGAGGTAAACCTCGTGCATGCCATCTCCTCAAGGGCAGTGCAGGAAGTTGCACCGCTATCATTCACGGTACTCCCGCGAGAGCCCTGGATAATGGCACTCGCCTATGACCATTTGCCCAGGGTTCAGTTCGCATAGCGGGCAACTGCCTGGGAGCGGCTAGTTGCCCGGCGGGCGGGGGGAAGTAGTGCTGGCGTATAGGGGCGACGTCTTCAGGGTCGGGTGCTCCTGTTTCCTCGGCCCATTCGTCCAAGGACTCACGGAGGGCGTCGCGTCGGCGTTGCTGCTGGGCAAGGAGGTTGATGCCCTGTCGGATGGCACCCGACTGGCCTCCGTCCTCATGGGCAAGCTAGGCAAGCAGCTTTCGTTCCTGGTCGCTGAGGCGGACCGTGGTTGTCTTGCCCATAGGCAAGAATGCAGCACAAGTGTGTTCTGGGGTTGCCTTGCCTATCACGGGGAAGAGGCTGGCGAGGGCTGTTGGGATGTCGAATCAGGGGCCGCGGAGCCGCCAGCGATTGAGGGGGCTTCGTCTGGCAGCCTCGGTGGCCTCGACCTCGCCTTGTTCCTCCATCTTTTGCAGCCATCGGAGGACCCCGCCTCTGGTCATGCCCAGCTCGCGTGCGAGTTCTCTGATGGGCCTGGGCCCGCTGGCCAGAAGCGCCCTGATGTGGTCGCGCGGTGGTTGACTTGCACTTTCTGGGGGTGTTTGGCCGGTACATGGGTTGCCGGGGTGCTGCCCAGGACGTGCATCGCTGTGCAGCGTTACCGTGAAGCTGCTGATTCTGTCCTGAATCACCGGGAGGTCGAGACCGGCGTCTTGGAGCGAGGCTGCCACGGCGAGCAGCCCTGACCCGCGGTTCTCGCACACCGTTCTGTTGGTTGAGGGGACCTCTATGTCCTCCAGCAACTTGGCGAGCCGGGAGTTGCGCGACGACGTGACTGGCCGGGTGAACAGGTGCTCGCTGCTGATCTGCCCGTGCAGTCCGCCAGGGTTGACCACTTCGAGGCGATCGGGGTAAAGCTCGACCCGCACCTGAGAGCCGTGCGAAGAGGGGTGGTAGTCCCGGTGCATCAGCGCGTTCGCCACGATCTCTCGCACGGCCTCATCCGGGTATTCCCAGACATCCAGCCTGCCTGCGCCCGCAACCACGGCTCGGCGGGTGATGTTGCGCCGCACCGCAGCCTGCGCCGCCGCCACCATTGTCGGGATCGGCCCGTCGATGGGTTCGTTGTCCAAGAACCGAGTGCCGTCTTGCAGAGGTCTTCCGGTCACGGTGGGGTATGCAACGAAGGTCGCATTGAGCTGGGGCAGAAACTGCTGTGGATAGCGCCCGAGCGATATGAGGCCCGCGAGGGTGATAGACGGCTTGTGCTCGTCGCCGACCACTACGCCGAGCATCCTGAGAATGCCCGTGTCGCTTTGGGATGCCATTGCCGGCCCCCGCCGGCTGCGCATACGATTCAGCAGCGAGACAACCAGGCCGTCATCGAGGTCTGCTGGGCTTGACCCCTCGATTGCCGCCATGTCATCGATTGGCTGCCCGCGGCCAGAAACCAATATGTGTATCTCATAGGAGCTCAACCGGCGGTCGCCGTCATGGGTTCGGATATACGACCCGCTCTCCATGCCCTTGCTCTTCACGAAGCAGGGCTTGCGCCCGCCCGGCAGCTCGTCCACCAGAGCTGCCACCACCGGATGGTCTTCTACTTGGGCGATATCGAACTCGGCTCGGATCGCAGGCTCCACTTCGTTGGCGCAGACGGAGGCGAGGTCGGCGGCAAGTTTCGCAGCATCGATGGGCACCGGCTGGAAGTCGCCGTCGCTGAGCCCGAGGATGATGAGGCCCCCCTTCGTGTTGGCAAAAGCCGACACGGATTCCCGCACTGAGCGGGGAAGGCCGCTGCTGGCCGCTTTGACCTCGATTCCCTGGAGATCGGTGCCAGCTTGCCGCAGGCGGAGAACAGCCTGATCGACGTGGGGCTGGAGTCCAGCTGTCATGCATGGACAACTTATCACAGCTTGTCACAGATTGTGATAAGTCTTGTCACAACCTGTGAAGGATTATCAGCATTGTCAGCATGGGTCTGTGGGTGAATGGGGATCGCAGTGGCAGGGGTAGGGTGTCGCGGTGGTTCGCCGTTTGCTTGAGCGGGCGCTGCCCCCAGATACTCGTCGGCGCCGGCTGGCCGGCGCAGCGGTGGCCGCCGCCAGGGATGCCCGCAGCGCGCTCCGGCGGGATGCGCACGTCCGGGAGGCGCAGGTCCCTTCGGCGCCTGCTCCGCGCCGCCCGGCGGGGGTGACTTATCGGGAGTGGTTCTGCCGGCTGCCGGCCGATCCCAGCGTGCTGGAGGCTCAGCGGCAGTGGTTCGAGGAGTGGACCCGGCCGCTGAAGGTGTGGGGGCTGGTGCTGGACGACGGCGGCGACATCGCCGCCACCGAGCTGTCGCTGCGCAACCAGTCGTGGGGGCTGGTGGAGGCGGTGAAGGTCGAGGCGGCGGGGCTGGCGGAGACATTCCGCCGGCTGTCGCGGGACTGCCCCGGAGACCTGGCGGTGGTGCTGCGCGCCGGCGACCGGCTTCGGCCCGATGCGGCGTTCAAGATGGCGCAGGCCGCGTGGCGCGACCCCTGGCTGGAGCTGGTTTACTGGGACGACGACCTCGCCGAGGTGGCCGAGGTGTGGGACTGGCACCTCGCCGGGATGCCCGAAGGCGTCTACTTCGACAACGACCTCGACAACGTGGGCCAACCCCGCATCAAGCCGGGCTGGTCCCCCGATCTTCTGCTGTGCGCCAACTACATCGGGCGGGCCTTCGCCGTGAGGGCCCGGCGGCTTCAACCCGAAGCCGCCCTGCGCTGGCGCGACGCCGGCGCCGTCGGCGACTCCCTCTGGTGGGATCTGCTGCTGGGCCTCGAGGTGGAGGACCGCCAGGTGAGCCGCCTGCCGGCGGTGCTGCAAGCGCTGGCAGGCGGACGCGACCTCGAGCTGGGCCCCTTGCACGAGGACATGGTGAACCGCTGGCTGGAGCGAAGGGGCTGGCCGGCGCGGGCCGAGGCCGCCGGCCGCGGCGTCAACCTGGTGTGGTCGCCGGAGCGGGTCGTCCCGGTCACCGTCGTCATCGCCACCCGCCACAACCGGCGCCTGCTGGAGGGCGCGTTCGACCTTATCCGCTCGGCCGGCCATCCCGCCCTCGAGCTCGTCATCGTGGACAACGGCGGCCAAAGCCCTGACAACGACGCCTGGTACCGGCGTCGGGCCGGCGACCTGAACCCCGAGGTCATCTGGTGGAACGAGCCGTTCAACTACTCCGCGGCCAACAACCGGGCAGCGGCCGAGGCCACAGGCGAGGTGCTGGTGTTCTTGAACGACGACACCTCGCCCGGCGACCCCCGGTGGCTTCACAACCTCACCGGCTGGGCGCAGCGCCCCGAGACAGGGGTGGCAGGGCTCCAGCTCATCGGCGAAGACGGCCTGATCCAGCACGGCGGGGTGGTCATCGGGATGACGGGCCTGGCCGGCCACCTGTTCCAGGGGATGGCCCCCACTCCGACAGCCTCATGGGCCCGACCGACTGGACCAGGAACACGATGGCGGTGACCGGGGCCTGCCTGGCCGTGCGCCGCTGCGTGTTCGAGGAGCTCGGCGGGTTTGACGAGCGCCTGGTGCTGTGCGGCAGCGACGTGGTGCTCGGCCTGCGGGCCCGCCAGGCCGGATACCGCAACGTGGTCTCGGCGGCAACCCCGATCGCCCACGCGGAGTCGGCCACCAGAGGAGACCGCGTTCCCGACGGCGACGTGTTCGCCAGCTACTGGGCCTACCAGCGATGGCTGATGGGCGGCGACCCCTACTTCTCGCCCAACCTGAGCACCGCCTCCTGCGAGCCCGAGGTGCGCTGCGAGGAGCACCCCAGCGTGCTGGGCGGGCTGGCCGAGATGCTGGGGCGGCCCATGGAGGTCTTCTACCAGCGCAACGACGCCGGCGAGGCCCACGCCCTGGCCTTCGCCTCCCGGGCCGACCGCGGCCTTGCCGAGGCGGTGCGCCGAGGCCATCGGGCCGTCCGGGGCCGCCGGGAGGTGGAGACGGTCAACTGGTTCGTGCCCGAGTTCCAGAACCCGTTCTACGGCGGCATCCACACCGTGTTCCGCATCGCCGACCACCTGGCCCTGAACCACGGGGTGCAGAACCGGTTCATGGTGATGAGCGGCCCGTCCGACCACGACGAGCGGTGGTACCGCTCGGGCATCGCCGCCGCCTTCGAGTCGCTAGCCGACAGCCCCATCGCCTATCACGACTCGTTCGCCTTCGATCCCGGCGATGTGCCCCCGGCCGACGCGGCCATCGCCACCATGTGGACCACCGCATACTTCGCGGCCCGCACCCCCGGCCAAACCCGCCGCTTCTACCTGATCCAGGACTTCGAGCCCATGTTCTACCCGGCGGGCACGCTCTATGCCCTGGCCGAGCACAGCTACCGCTTGGGCCTCTACGGGCTGTGCAACACCGGCCATCTGGCCGACGTCTACCGGGACCGCTATGGCGGCGGCGCCTGGCACTTCTGGCCCGCGGTGGACGACTCGGTGTTCCACGCCCGGGGCCGTCCCGAGCCCGAGCCCGACAGCCCGGTGACCGTGTTCGTCTACTCCCGCCCCGGGCACCTGCGCAACTGCTGGGAGCTGGCCGCACGGGCCCTGCGGCTGGTGAAGGACGAGCTGGCCGACGATGTCCGCATAGTGACCGCCGGGTCCTGGGCCTTCCCCGAGCACATGGACTCGGTGGTCACCCACATGGGCCAGCTCGACTACCGGGAGACCGGCCCGCTGTACCGCACCTGCGACATCGGGGTGGCGCTAACCACCTCCGAGCACCCCTCCTATCTGCCCCTGGAGCTGATGGCGTGCGGCGCGGCCGTGGTGGCGTTCGAGAACCCGGCCGGCGACTGGCTGTTGCGCCACGACGACAACTGCATGCAGGCGCCGCAGACAGCCGACGGGCTGGCCGCTGAGATTGCCGCCCTGGCGCGGGATCCCGACCGCCGCCGCCGCCTCGCCCAGCGGGGGCTGGCCGACATCGCCGCCCGCCACGCCGACTGGGGCCAGAACCTGGCCGGCGTGTACCGCCACCTGTGCGACCCCGAGCCGCGACCGTGATCACAGGGTCCGGCCGGGGCGCGATGCTGGAGATCTGGGGTTACCGCGAGCTCGTCGGAAGGCTGGTTCAGCGGGAGCTGGGGGCGCGCTACAAGCGCTCGGTGCTGGGCTGGCTGTGGTCGATGCTCAACCCGGCGGCCACGCTGGCCATCTACGCCCTCGTCTTCGGCGTGATGCTGAAGTTCGACCCCCCCCGGGCCGGCAACGGGCGCTTCGACAACTTCGCCCTGTACCTGTTCTGCGCGCTGGTGATGTGGAACGCCTTCTACGGGGTGATCACCGGGGCGATGGGCGCGCTGCTGGACTTGGGGTCGCTCATGGGAAAGGTGTACTTCCCTCCCGAGGCCCCCGCAGTGGCCGCCCTTTGCACGGTGCTGTTCCAAGCGGCCATCGAGGGGTCCATCTTGATGCTGATCCTCATCTGCCTGGCCAATGTGAGCCTCACCTTTTTGCTGTGGCCGGTGCTGCTGGTGTTCCTGGCGATCTTCGCCCTGGGCATAGGCCTGGTGCTCAGCGTGTGGAACGTGCGCTACCGGGACGTGGGCTATCTGTCCACCATCGCATTGCAGTTCCTGTTCTACGTCACCCCCATCGTCTATCCGCTGTCGCTCATCCCCGAGCGGGCCATGGGGCTGCCGGTGAGGGACATCATCCGCTTGAACCCCCTGTCGCAGTTCACCGAGGCCTCCCGCGAGCTGCTGTACGGGCTGGACTGGCCCGGCCTGCTCCGGTTGGGGCTCATGGCGCTGATCTCGCTGGGCGTGGGCGCAGCCGGCTGGATGATCTTCAAAGCCCGCACCCGCGACATCGCCGAGGAGCTGTAAGCAATGGGCGGGACAGCGATGGATGGGACAGCGATGGATGGCAAGGCGATCGTCGTGGAGGGCGTGTCCAAGTGCTTCCGGCTCACCACCGACCGGCCCCTCAGCCTCAAAGAGGCCTGGACGGGCCTGCGCTCGGGATCGGGCGGCCGGCTGCGCCGGGTTCGCTCCGAGCCGTTCTGGGCGCTGCGCGACGTGAGCCTGGAGGTGCCCCGGGGCGCCATGTACGGGCTGGTGGGGCGAAACGGCTCGGGCAAGTCCAGCCTGCTGCGGATCATGGCCGGCATCTACCGCCCCACCGAGGGACGGGTGCAGGTTCGGGGCCGCACATCGGCGCTTTTGGAGCTGGGGGCCGGGTTTCACCCTGCCCTGAGCGGACGGGAGAACATCTACCTCAACGCCTCGATGCTGGGGGTTCCCAAATCGCAGATCGACGAGCGGGTGGAGCAGATCGTGGAGTTCGCCGGCCTCGAGGCGTTCATCGACAGCCCGGTCAAGATCTACTCCAGCGGCATGTACGTGCGGCTGGGCTTCGCTGTGGCAGTACACGTTGACCCCGAGATCCTCATAGTGGACGAGGTGGTGGCTGTGGGCGACGAGGAGTTCCAGCTCCGGTGCTTCGGCCACCTGGAGTCGCTGCGGGCCCAGGGGGTGACCATCGTGCTGGTCAGCCACGATCTGGGGATGCTGAGAGCCAACTGCGATCAGATGGCCTGGCTCAACCGGGGGCTGGTGTCGGCGGTCGGCGAGCCCCAGGACGTGATCAACGCCTACCTGGACACCGTCGACACCGAGGGGGCGGCCTCGGTGGGGCACAGGCCCCGTCCCGGCGCCGACGAGGCAGCGACCCCCCTGCGGATCACCGACCTGGAGTTCTTCGACGAGGCCGGGCGCCGGCCCAAGTCGTTCGCATCGGGCGACCCGCTCATCGTGCGCATCCACTACCTCGCCTCCCGGCCCGTCGACGACCCGGTGTTCTCGCTGGGGTTCTACGACCACAACAACCTCCACCTGGCCGGCCCCCGCTCCCATGTCGGCGGCTTCCGCCCCGGCAGGGTGCAAGGGGAGGGGTGGGTGGAGTTCCGCCTCCGGCGCATCCCGTTCCGCACCGGGGCTTTCCACGTCAACGCTGCCGTGCAGGACTCCGAAGCATCGTTCCTCTACGACCGGCGGGCACGCGAGTTCTGGCTCCAGATCTCCGGCGAGCCCGACCCGAGGGCCAACGGCCTGCTGAACCTCGACGGCGACTGGCGGTCGCAACCGCAACCTCCCCCAGACCAGCCGGCAGCACCCGCCGGGGGTGTTCGATGAGCGCTGAGCCGCTGCCGGTAACCGTGATCGGGCGGTCGCTGGCCTATGCCGACGGTGCCGAGGAGGAGCTGCTGGGGATCTTGGGCGCCGCGGGGGACCGCCGGGTGGGATCAGACGAGCTGGCCGGGGCCATCCGGGACTGGCCGACGGCCTACCATCTGGCGCCGGAGCGGGCCGTGCTGCTGGCGCCGGTGGACATAGGACCAGGCGACCGGGTTCTGGACGTGGGGGCGGGCTCGGGAGTGAACACCCGGATCTGCGCCGACTGGGGGGCGGTGGTGACCGCAGTGGAGGCCGGCAGGGCAAGAGCGGAGCTGATCGCCCATCGCTGCGCCGGACTCGACGGGGTGGAGGTGCTGTGCGGCGCCGTCGATGATCTGGGCGCCGACCGGCGAGGCGCATTCGACGTTGCGCTGTTGGTGGGGGTGCTGGAATATGCTGGCACCGCCCAAGGCGGGGGCGCCGGGCCGGCCCGGATGCTCTCCAGCGTGGTTGGCGCTTTGGACCCCGACGGGGTGGTAGTTCTGGCCATCGAGAACCGTCTCGGCCTGAAGTACCTGTTGGGCTTTCCCGAAGACCATCTGGGGCTGCCC
>JAPYOG010000110.1 GCA_028278785.1 Candidatus Poriferisocius anaerobius
AGCCGACGGCACGGTCACCCTCACCATCGGCGCGGGCAGCGGCTACACCCTCGGCTCGCCCAACACCGAGACCGCTGCGGTCGCCGACAACGACGAACCGCCCCAAGAACTCGTCACACTCCCCGTCGTGTCCATCACCGCCGGAAACAGCATCACCGAGGGCGCCACCGCGGCCTTCACCGTCACCGCCAACCCCGCCCCGCCCGCCGCGCTCGATGTGACCGTGACGGTCACCGCTGCCGGCGACTACGGCGTCACCGCCGGCACGCGCACAGTCACCATCCCCACATCGGGCACCACGACGCTCACAGTCGCCACAACCGGCGACTCAACCGACGAGGCCGACGGCACGGTAACCGCCACGATCGGCGCGGGCAGCGGCTACACCATCGGCACGCCCAACACCAAGACCATCACAGTCTCAGACGACGACAACCCACCACCACCGCCACCACCGCCACCGCAGGACCAGGACCAGGTGCCGCTGGCCGCCTGCACCGGCCGCCCGACGCTGCTCATCAACAACCCCACCGCCAGCCGCAGCGACGCCGCCGTCGACTTCGAGGTCACCCTGGACTGCATCCCCGCCAGCCGACCGACGATCCTCTTGTCCCCGCTGCGCGACGGCAACATCGGCCGGAACATCTTCCTACACCTCTCTGCCGAACAGACATCGGCTACCGTCACCGTCGACATCGGCACAGAACAACAACTCGGCCTCGTCCTCGCCTGGAACATCGGCCTCGCCAACACCCAAGCCCAAGGCAACGTCAACTACACCGACTAACCGCCAGCAACCCAGACAAAACCCCGCCCCACCACACCCAACCGCAAAACGCGAACAACTAGCGGTGCCACGCGCGGATGAACCCAAGGCACACCGCCGGCAATCGCTATTGTCTGTCTGCATGGAGTTGCTCTGTGATCCTGAGCCCTTCCTCGGGGGAATAGATTTCGGCGAGGGCCCCCGCTGGCACGACGGACGGCTCTGGTACTCGGACTTCTACCAGCACTGCGTGTGCGCCGTGTCGCCTGGCGGCGCGGCGGAGGTGATCGTCGAGGTTCCCGGCCAGCCCTCCGGCTTGGGATGGATGCCCAATGGCGACCTGCTGGCAGTGTCGATGACAGAGCGCCGGGTGATGCGCTACGACGGCGCAGCCCTGCACGAGCACGCCGACCTCTCAGAGATCGCCTCGTCGCTGTGCAACGACATGACGGTGGACGCCGAGGGCCGGGCGTATGTGGGCAACTTCGGGTTCGACCTGCACAACGGGGAAGATGCCGCCCCGGCCACGCTCGCGCTTGTGCAGCCCGACGGCACGGCCGAGCCCTGCGCCGATGGCCTGATGTTCCCCAACGGTGCGGTGATCACCCCCGACGGCCGCACCTTCATAATCGGCGAGAGCTTCGCCTGTCAGTTCACCGCTTTCGACATCGGACCCGAGGGCCGGCTGGAGAACCGCCGGCTGTGGGCCGCCGAGGGCGGCGAGGTCACCCACCGCGTGGAGACCGAGCTCAACTGCTTCGCGGTGATGCTGGGAGGCGACGACCGCCGCACGCTGTTCCTGGTCACCGCGCCGGGCTCGCACCCCGACGAGGTGCGAGGACTCGGGCAGGGCCGCATAGATGCGGTGCGCGTGGAAGTTCCCGGCGCCGGGCTTCCATAGCTCGGGTGCCGCAAAGCGCGCTCACAGCTTCAAGCGCCGCTCCTAAATCTCTGCATATATGCCCGTGAACGCGGGTAAGATGCCCCTGCTGTTGTCGGCTTGTGGGGGAGGCATCAGATGCGCATCGGGGTTCCGAAGGAAATCAAGAACGAGGAGCGCAGGGTGGCGTTGACGCCCGGCGGCGCCAACGATCTCGTGAGCAGGGGCCACACCGTGCTGGTCGAGCGTGCCTGCGGTGCAGGAGCGGGATTCGCCGACGAGGAGTACCTCGCCCACGGTGCCGCGATAGCGGAATCCGCCGACTTGGTGTTCGACCAGGCCGAGATGATCGTCAAGGTCAAAGAGCCCCAGGCCGAGGAGCGGGCCAAGCTGAAAGAGGGCCAGGTCCTCTTCGCCTACCTGCACTTGGCCGCGGACGCTGTCCAGACAGCGGAGCTGATCGAGCAGGGCGTGACCGCCATCGCCTACGAATCGGTGGTCGGCCCGAGCGGTGGGCTGCCGCTGCTGGCCCCCATGTCGCAGGTGGCCGGCCGCATGTCCATACAGGCCGGCGCCCATTGCCTGGAGTCCTCGCAAGGGGGCCGAGGGGTGCTGCTCGGCGGCGTCCCCGGCGTTGCCCCCGCCAAAGTGGTAATCCTCGGAGGCGGCGTCGTCGGTCGCAACGCGGTGCAGATGGCAGTAGGCCTCGGCGCCGACGTGACGGTGATCGACCGGGACGTCTCCGTGCTGGAGGACTTGAGCTCGCGATACGGCTCGGCCCTGCACACCCTGCATTCCAGCGGAGGCGCGCTCGAGGATGCGGTGCTGGGGGCCGATTTGGTGGTCGGCGCCGTTCTCGTCCGAGGGGCCCGAGCGCCGCATCTGGTCACCGCTGAGATGCTCGAGCGGATGCGGCCCCGTTCGGCAGTGGTGGACGTTGCGATCGACCAGGGCGGCTGCTTCGCTACCTCGCGGCCCACAACCCATGCCGACCCCACTTTCTTGGACTGCGGCGTGGTCCACTACTGCGTCGCCAACATGCCCGGCGCCGTTCCCCGCACCTCGACGCTGGCCTTGGAGAACACCACCCTCCCCTACATCGCCATGCTGGCCGATTCGGGGCCGCGGGAGGCCATGAGGTCTGACGCCGGCCTGCGAGCCGGGCTGTCGATCTGCCAGGGGCAGGTCACCGAGCCGGCGGTGGCGGAGTCGCTGGGCCTCAGCTACACCCCGCCAGAGCAGGCACTCGAGCTCAGCCGCACCGCAGCCTGACTCAGCGCATTGCCAAGACCGACCTAGCCGGACCTACGAATGCCCATATATTGATAATAAGTCTCATTCTCGATAACATGCCCTAAGCGAGCCAATGGCAAACCGGTCCCGGCAGCACGCTCATCGGGCCGGCGCCAACGAGAAGGGATGACAATGACGGCTATAGTCCACGCGCTTTACATCATCGGCCAGCTCTTTGCGATTATGGGGGTGGCATTCGCCCTCCCCCTGCTGGTGTGCGACGGCTGTAAGCACTGGTACAGGTGCCGGTGTGCCCGCCGTCAGCTAGGTAGCCATTCGGACGTTGTGGGATCCGGAGAATGACCTGATCGCCAGGGCGATCAGGAACATGACCACCGTGCCCAAGGCCATGGTGGCTCCGGCCGCCGTGTCGTGGTGGTAGCTGATGAGCAGGCCTACCACCACGGAGGCCGATCCCAGCATGGTCGCGGTGATCATGATCGCTGGGATCCGCCGAACCAGCATGGTCGCCGTTGACGGCGGCGCCACCAAGAAGGCGAACACCAGCAGGTTGCCCACTGCTTGGAACGAGGCCACGATGGCGATCGCCAAAAGGGCCAGCAGAGCGGCATGGGCCATGCGGGGTCGGAGCCCCATCAGCCGGGCCTGGACCTCATCGAAGGTCATCACCAGGAAGGCCCGATGGAAGAACACGATCCCCAGCAGCACGACTCCGGCGATCACCAATTGGCGAACAAGGTCGCTGTTCGTCACCCCGGTGATGGAGCCGAACAAGAACCTGCTGAGATCACCGGAATAGGCCCCTGAGCTGCTGGACATTATCACCACCGCCAAGGCCAGGAACCCCACGTAGAGGAGCCCGATTGAGCTGTCGTCGGGCAGCGGCGAGTGGTTGCGGATCAGGTTGATGCCCGCCACCATGGCCAAAGCGGCCACCACCGCGCCCAACGTGGTGTCGCCCCCGACGATGAAGGCGATGGCCAGTCCGGGCAGCACCCCGTGGGCCAGGGCCTCCCCGAGGAAGCTCATGCCCCTGAGAACCACCCAAGTCCCAACCGTGGAGGTGGCCAGCACCGCCAACAGCCCTGACCACAGGGCTTTTCGCATGAAGATGTTCTCGACAAACGGTTCAATCCACCAGTTGACCGGGTTGGTCAAGAAGTCCATGGGGGAACCCTAGCGGTGCGCCCCTGAAAGCCCCTTTACCCGAGGGCGTCGGCGATTTTCTGGGCGTTGGAGCGCAGAAAACCGAGATAGGTGTCAGAACCGCTTCCCGGCGGCCCGAGAGAACCGGT
>JAPYOG010000111.1 GCA_028278785.1 Candidatus Poriferisocius anaerobius
GGCGGTGCCGGATCGGCCCCGTCCCATTCCGGCTGCGCCCCCACAGGCGGGCCGGGAGGACGAAGCCCGTGCGAACGCCGGAATTCGACAAGCTCCGAGAATGCCCCCCTCACCCGCGCCACCTCAGACTCGCACACCACCGAATGAGCGGCGCCCGGCTCCCCGTCGGTGCCCGCCCGCACCTCCAGACCCACCGAGTTGACCAGCCGCTCCACCGTGTCCAGCGCCGGATCGAACTGGCCCGCCTCAATAGCCCGCACCAATTCCGCGTCGCAGTCGGCAGCCTCCGCCAACTCCACAGGCCGCAGCCCCAAAGCGGCCCGAGCGACCAGAACCAAACCAGCAGCTATCCCAACGGGCGCATCGCCACCGCGCCCATCCCCAAGCGCTCCCCGAGCCGACACAGCGTCGCTAGCCGCCACAGCCATACTCTACCCGCAGCCTCAGATTGCGGCCTCCCGCATGCCTCGATCCACTGCCGTCACCAATTGCCGAAATCACGCTGGCCATCATGCCAAGCTGGCCGACCTGACCGACAAGGAGCTCAGAGCGCTCCTGAACGACGACAGCCTCTCACTGGCACAGCAGATAAAGGTTCTCGACGAGCGCCGCCGCAGGGCCGCTGCTCGGCGCAAGGCTGAGGAAATGGCCGAGCTGGTGGCAACGGTCCCGGTCATGGCCGCTTTGGACGACAGCGCCGAGTTGGTGCGCAAAACCCAAACCCGGCTCGACCGGGCCAAATGGGCGCGGACCAAGGCCGTCCAAGCAGCTCTCGCCGCCGGCTACAGCGTTCGTACCGTCGCCGAGGTCGCCCATGTAGCGCCCTCTACTGCGCTCAGGCTCGGTGCTGCGGAACTAGGAGCCGAGCCGCCGCCCACCTAGCCGGGTTCTCGGCTGAGGCGGCCGTGCCGCTAGCCAAGGCGGGCTTTTCGGCGGCAGCGACCTCGGCGTTGGTGGGCCGGCGGGTCGGTTGGGCAGGTGCCTCGTGGGTTACTGGTAATGGCGCTGGCCTCCGGGGGGTGTGAGGTGGTTTTGGAGTTGGGTGTCCAGGCTCATGGCTTGTTCGCATTGGGTGCGGTGCCTGGTGGGCGGGTCGGGGGTGCAGTAGTGCTCCACGGGTTGTATGTCCAGAACGGCGGCGTTGGCGCCTGCTTTGGTGCAGGGGTGTATCTGGGGTTCGTGGGGCTGTTTGTGGCTGCCGTGCTGGGCTGTTCGGCTCGTCGCAGCGTGCTCTAGCGGCTGAGCGGCCATTGTCGAGGTCCGTGCCACTTCCGAAGCGATTGATTTCTCCCAGTCACTGGATCCTCAGCGCCCAACTAAAGTAGGTCTCTGGCATGACACGACGGCCTTGTATTGAGGTTGGTCTAGTATGGGGGTTGCCGCGGTTTTCATTCGGCGAACATTCCTGATTCACCTGAGCTAACGTTGCGAATATCGTCGATAGTCTTAGCCTCAGAAGCAATACCGAGCACCCCGGACGTAGTGGCAGGGCTGATTGTGCCATTTGACAGCAAGTGAGCTATTCCGTCGGTGGCTGTTATGATGTCGAGTCGATTATCTCGCTCTGTCAAGAAGAGAACGAAGGATTGCCCAACGTTGTTGGGTTTGAATTCCGCACCAGCAAGCGATACGCGATTCAGACGCTCAGCGGGTGTTCCGTCGACATTGCTGACAGTATATCCATCCCACAGAATTTGTAGTTGGGCGGGGGATTCACCCTTAAAAGTCTCAATAGTGCTGAAGTTCAATTGGATGAGCTCAACAAATTCACTCATTGGCTCATCTTCGTTGGAGCTGGCCCGATAACCTGCTCCTTCGAGGATAGAGTCCAGTGTAACTCGCACAATGGTTGAACTTTGTTCAATAAGCTCATTTGAAGTTGAAGGCCCGAGTTCATCCACATGAATTACAACAGTGCCAAGTTCATGTGTTGAACCGTTACTACCCGTGGTGCATCCTGCGGTTAGCAGAATTGTACAAAACATTATAGTGCAAACGTGCATGAGTATTTCTTTCTTACTTTGTTGGAGTAACCGAAACTCAACGTCAAATTAATATCTGTCTTTAAGGTGATTGATTTCATGGTCGATGAGATCAGTATCAAGAGAGTATTTTGACTGAGGCCAACAGCCCTCATCATCAGTCCTTACCCTCGCTGTGGTGAGCTTCGCCATTTCTGCCCCACAATCTGCCCCACACTCCTGGTGCAAATGTAGGATAAACAGTGAAATCAATCAAACACTCAAACCAGCACAATATCCCTGATTATATGGGATGTTGTGGAACCCTTGAGAAGTCTGGGGCAGTCTGGGGAACCTCTAGCAAGTGGAGCTGGGGGGAATCGAACCCCCGTCCGCTGGGCGGTGTCTGACTGTGATACGACCATTCCCGGTATGCGGCGTCGATGGCAGCGGCACCGCCGGGTCGGACGGCCCCCGCTAGGGGGCCTGCCACCGGGGCTGTTCCCCGGAGTCAGCGGTCTTTCCCGCCGTCAGTGGTCTGTCCCTACCGTCTCCACCGCTTCTGTTGCCGGGCTGCGATGGACCGGCCCCGCGTGCCGTTGCCGGTCGCGATGACTCTCTACACCTGACGGATCAGGCTGCGAGAGGGACACTGTCAGTGTCGGTTATTGGGTTGCCCCGTTTTGCGAGTCTGAGCAACTCGGGTCGCACAGCGCAGCCCCCGGTCCCAACGTCGAAACCGATCAGCCCCGTGTGCAGTGCTTGTCAAGGTGCGGTCCCATGATACCGGCTCCCCCTGATTAGGACCCCCTGGTTTTGGCGGCTCGGCCCATCTCGCGGCGGGCCTCGCGGCGGGCGTCTTGCTCGGCGATGGCCTGGCGCTTGTCGGCGCGGCGGCGGCCTCGGGCCACTCCGATTAGCACCTTGGCCCGGCCCTGCTTGAAGTACAGCGACAGGGGCACCACGGTGAGGCGGCCCTGTTCGAGGCGGGCCTTGATGCGGTTCAGCTCGCCCCGGTGCAAAAGCAGCTTCTTGGGCCGGTCGGGGTCGTGGCCCGATGCGGCGCCGGCATGGGAGTAGGGGGTGATGTGCAGCGACTGGATCCACAGCTCGCCGCCGGCCATGCGGGCGTACGACTCGGCGAGCGTCACGTTGGACTCCCGCAGCGACTTGACCTCGGAGCCCGCCAGCACCAGGCCGGCCTCGTACTCGTCGAGGATGTCGTAGTCCCGCCGGGCGCGGCGGTTTGTCGCCACCACTTTGGTGGGACCCTGCTCGCTGCTCGATCCCGGTCTCGACCCGGCCATGGGCTCACGGTACCTGGCGCACGAGGGATCGGCGACGGCAATTGGGGGGTAGTGTGGGAGCGATGGCCGACCAGGAAGGCATGCCGGCGCCCGAGACTGCCGGCGGCCTCGGCGCCGAAAACCCGTGGGAGGGTTTCCGGTCGGGGTTCGTGGCCCTTTTGGGGAGGCCCAACTCGGGCAAGTCCACCCTGGTGAACGCCATCGTGGGCACAAAGGTGGCCATCGTGTCCGACAAGGCCCAGACCACCCGCCATGCGGTGCGCGGTGTGCTGCACCGCGAGGGGGTGCAGGTTGTGTTCGTGGACACGCCCGGCATCCACAAGCCCCGAACCGCGCTGGGGGAGCGGCTGAACGCCACCGCCGCCGGCGCGGCCGACGGTGTGGATGTGGTTTGCCTGTGCGTCGACGCCACCCGACCGCTGGGCCGGGGCGACCGGTTCATCGCCGATCAGCTCAGCCCCGACTCCATCGTGGTGGTGACCAAGACCGACGCCGCCCCCCGCGCCAAGGTGGCAGCCCAGCTTGCCGCGGCCGGCGATCTGGGGTTTGCCGAGTACTTCCCCACCTCGGCCCGAACCGGCAAGGGGGTGGACGCCCTGGTGAACCGGCTGTGCGAGCACATGCCCCCCGGACCGCCGCTGTATCCGCCCGACATGGTGCGCGACATGCCCGAGGCCCGCTGGGTGGCCGAGCTGGTGCGAGAGCAGCTTCTGGCCGTGACCCGCGAGGAGCTGCCCCACTCCATCACCGTGGCGGTTGCCGAATGGGAGTGGCCCCGCATCAGGGTGGATATCTTGGTGGAGCGGGAGTCGCAGAAGCCCATGGTGATCGGCAAGCGGGGGTCGGTTCTCAAGCAGGCGGGCACCGCGGCCCGGGCCCAGCTTCCCAAGGGGGTGTTCTTGGAGCTGCGGGTGGGAGTGGAGAAGAACTGGCAGCGCCGACCAGAGATGCTCGACCGCTTCGGCTACGGACCCGGGTCTGCGGCTGACTAGGTCCCGATCCGCAGGTCAGACCCCGTCGCGGATCGTTCGCAGCAGGGTCTCCGCCCGGTCTCGCTCGGCGGTGCGCGGGAAAGGCGGGAGGGCTCGCACCATTTCCCAGCGGTAACCCGCCCGGGCCATCCGGGAGTCGAGCACCGCCACCACCCCCCGGTCGTCACCCCGGCGGATGAGCCGGCCCACTCCCTGGGCCAGCCTGGTGGTGGCCCGGGGCAGGTCGACCAGGCGGAAGGCGTTGGGGCCGCAACGCTCCCGCCGGGCCTCCAGCAGCGGATCGTCGGGCCGGGGGAACGGCAGCCGGTCGATGGCAACCAGCGACAGCGACTCGCCGGGCACGTCCACGCCCTGCCACATGCTCATGGTGGCGAACAGGCAGCTCTCCGTCTCGGCGGCGAAGCGCCGCAGCAGCTCCGGCTTGGGCAGGTCGCGCTGGGTGTAGATCTCGAAGTCGATCTGGGCCCGCAGCGCCTCGGCGGCTCGGTCCATGGCCCGATAGCTGGTGAACAGGGCCAGGGTCCGTCCCCCGGCGGCCTCGATCAGCGCAGCCAGCTCTTCGTGGAGGGCCGACTCGTAGCCGGGGCTGCGGGGGTCGGGCAGGTGTTTGGCGCAGTACAGCAGCCCGTTGGCCTCGTAGTCGAACGGACTGCCCACGTCGAGGGCATCGTGGTCGTCGGGTTGGAGTCCCAGCACCTCGCCCAAGTTCATGGGAATGGTGGCGCTGGTCAGCACCGCGGTGGTGTTGTCCCACAGGTGCTCGGTCAGCAGGTCGCCAAGCTGGATCGGGGCGATCCTCCATGCCGGGGCCGATTCGGCGCCCGATACCCAGGCCACCTCAGCGGGCCCGGTCTCCAATGCCCGAGCCAAGTCCTCGGCCAGGGCGCCGGCGGACAGCAGGGCTCGCAGCTTGCGGGGACCGACGTCGCCGGGTGCGTCGCCGGGCACGGCCCGCAGCTCGGCTGTGGCCTGGTCCACCCGGCCCCGGGCCAGCACCGCCACATCTTGGAGCTCGGAGGGCAGGGGAGCTGGCAGCGGCTTGTCCCGGAACGGGGCCAGGGCTTGGCGCAAACGCACCCCGGCATCCTCCAGATCGCCCGCCGCGGCCGACTCGGCCACCACAGCTCGGATGCTGCGGGCCAACTCGTCGAACCTGGCCCCGGTGAGCGACAGCCCCGCGGTGTCGGAAACGATGTCTTCCAGGCCGTGGGCCTCGTCGATGACCACCGTGTCGTGCTCCGGCAAAAGCGGCGTGTCGCTGAACAGGTGCAGGCAGTAGAGGTGGGTGTTCACCACCACGATGTCGGCGGCGTCGGCCCGATGGCGGGCCTTCTCGGCGAAGCAGGCTTCCCCCGAGGGGCAGCGCTGGGTGCCGGGACACTCCCGGCCCGACACGCTTAGCGCGTCCCAAGCCGCCGCAGATGGCTCGAATTGGAGTTCGGCCCGGTCGCCGGTGCCGGTCCGAGTGGCCCATGCCGCCAGCCGGCTGATGTCCGCCCGGGTGCCCTCGGTGATGTCCAGGCTCAGCTGATCGTTGGCGAGATGCTCTTCCAACCGCTGGACGCACAGGTAGTTGGACCGGCCCTTGAGCACAGCGAATCGCACCGGCCTCCCCAGGGCCTCGGCCAACTGGGGGAGGTCTTTGCCGACGAGCTGGTCTTGCAGGGTCTTGGTGGCTGTGGCCACCACCGAGGGGCCGTCGCTCAGCACCAGCGGCACCAGATAGGCAAGCGACTTGCCGGTTCCGGTGCCAGCCGCCACCACCAGATGCCGCCCCGACTCCACAGCCTCGGCCACGGCGTGGCTCATGTCGCGCTGCCCTGGCCGCCGCTCGCCTCCACCCTCCAGCGCGGATACGGCCGCTTCCAGCGCCTCGTCTACAGCGGTGATTTCGGGCATTGCCCCGACGCTACTCCCGCCTGATCGCTCAGGTGGGAAGCAGCGGATGGGCAGACCCTCTCCCGCACAGAATCGGGGCTAGCGGGGGAGTACCGTGCAGATGTGGGCCTGTCCGACCATTGCCTCGACCTGGATCGCATCCCCCGCCATGTCGGATGCGTCATGGACGGCAACGGGCGCTGGGCCGAGCACCGGGGCATGGCCCGCACCGAGGGCCACGAGCAGGGCGAGCACGCCCTGTTTGACGTGATAGGGGGCGCGCTGGAGCTGGGCATCGAATGGCTCACCGTGTACGCCTTCTCCACCGAGAACTGGAATCGGCCCGAAGACGAAGTGCGCTTTCTGCTGAACTTCAACCGCACCATCTTGCGGCGGCGCTGCGAAGAGCTGAACGAGATGGGCGTGCGGATCCGCTTTGTGGGCCGCCGCGACTGGCGGGTGCCCAAGGGCCTGATCACAGAGATGGACGAGGCCATAGAGCTCACCCAGCACAACAAGGCGATGACGCTGGCGGTGGCCTTCAACTACGGCGGCCGAGCCGAGATCGTGGACGCGGTGAAGCGCATCGCCGCCCAGCGGATTCCGTCTCGCCTGATCAACGAGCGCACCATTGCCCGCCACCTGTACGACCAGGAGATGCCCGAGCCCGAGACCGCATCGTGGTGTTCTGCACTCGGGGCCACGGCAAGGTGCGGGCGGTGGCCAAGGGGATCCGCAAGACCCGCAGCCGGTTCGGGGGCCGCTTGGAGCCCACCAGCCATGTGCAGCTCCAGCTCCACCGGGGGCGAAGCGAGCTGGATGTGGTGACCCAGGTTGAGTCGGTGGACCAGTTCCGGGTGGTGAGGGAGGATTTGGCCCGCCTCGGCAAGGCCATGGCCATGCTGGAGGCGGTCGACCGGGCGGGCGTCGACCGGGAGTCCGACGGCGCTCTGTACCGGATGCTTCTGGGCGGCCTGCGGGCGCTGGACGCGGGCGACTCGGCTCTGGTGGTGCCCGCCTTCTACCTCAAGCTCCTGGTCCACGACGGCGTGGGCCCAGAGGTGCGGGCTTGCGCTTCCTGCGGCGCTGCCGACGACCTGGCAGCCTTTGACCACAGCAGCGGCGGGGTGCTGTGCCGGAGCTGCCGCCGGGGATCGCCCCTGTCGCCCGACGCGCTGGAGCTGATGCGCATGGTGCTGGGCGGCAGCCTCAGCGCCGCCCTGGCCCTGCCCCCCTCGCCCGCCACCAGCGAAGTCGAGCACCTGGCCACCGCGGCAATGGAGCACCACCTAGAACGCCGCCTCCGCGCCGCTGGTGCGTACAGCTGAGAAGAAAATAATATTAGTTGAAAATGCTGGATACTAACTATTGTACTGCCCGTGTCGCTCCCGGTCTCATGGTTTCCGGCTCTCAAGCCCGACCAAGTGCTTCGGCTGCTTCGCAAAATCGGATACCAGAAGGTTCGCCAGAGAGGCTCACATGTCCTCTTGAGAGCCGAGGGCAGACAAACGATCCTCGTCTCGATGCACAAGGGCAGGACGATGAAACCGAAGCACTTGCGGGCAATGCTGGTTGATAGGGTTGGGTTGGCTGACCAAGAGATCAAGGCATTACTCGGGCTTTCTCGTGGGAGGACAGGAAATGGCCAAGGTCGTAATCACTAAAGACGACGACGGCAGCGGAGACTGGCTGGCCGAGGGCGACATTGGCGAATCCGCCTACTACGCCAACGCTGCCACCCTCAGCGAGCTAGAGGCCATGATCCAGGAAGCCGGAGAATTGGTAGGCGTCGACCCAGAGGTGGTAATCGCTCCAGAGGGCGCCACGGCCTGATCCAGTTCCGATCCCATCTCAAGCCCGGTTTTCGGTGTCAGGCCTATCGGTGGGGGGCGGTAGCCTGCGGGCTGTGAGCGGTAGCGACGTCGAACGGGTGGCGGGCGACGATCTGATGGACAGGGTGGTGAACCTCTGCAAGCGGCGGGGGTTCGTGTACCAGTCGGCGGAGATCTACGGTGGATTCCGCAGCGCCTACGACTACGGCCCGCTGGGCGTGCTGCTGCTGCGCAACGTGAAAGACGCCTGGTGGCGGACCATGGTGCAGCTTCGCACCGACGTGGTCGGCCTCGATGCTTCCATCCTGTCGCCCCCCCAGGTGTGGGAGGC
>JAPYOG010000112.1 GCA_028278785.1 Candidatus Poriferisocius anaerobius
CTCGTACACGACAAAGACGCCGCCAACGGTCTCGTGGGCACCCTGTTGAGCCTGCTGCCCTCCCACACCGACGAGCTGCCGCCCCGATGGCCGACCGACGACCCCGTCGACCGCCCTGCGCCCGAGCTGCGCGACTTGCTGCCCCAGTCGCCGCTGGGCAGCTACGACGTGCGGGAAGCGGCCCGCGCGGTAGCCGACCACGGCGACCTCTTGGAGTACAAGGCAGACTGGGCCAACAACCTGGTGTGCGCCTTTGCCACCGTGTCCGGTCGCCCGGTGGGCATCCTCGCCAACCAGCCCCAGAGCCTGGCCGGCACGCTCGACATCGCGTGCAGCCAGAAGGGTGCCCGCTTCGTGTCGTTCTGCGACGCGTTCAACCTGCCGCTGGTCACCTTCGTGGACACCTCGGGATTCCAGCCGGGCAAAGACCTGGAATGGCGGGGCATCATCCGCCACGGCGCCCAGCTCGCCTTCGCCTATGCCCGTGCCACGGTGGGCCGGGTTAACGTCACCCTGCGCAAGTCCTACGGCGGGGCCTACATCGTGATGGACTCCCGGCATATCGGCAATGACATCGCTTTGGCCTGGCCATCGGCCGAGATCGCGGTCATGGGTGCTCGGGGGGCCGTGGGAATCATCCATCGACGGGCCGGCCCCGAAGAGCAGGCCGAGCTGGAGGCGGCCTATGAGGAGCGTTACCTGAACCCCTACATAGCCGCAGAGCGCGGATCCATCGACGCGGTGATCGACCCGGCCGACACCCGGGCCGAAGTGGCTGCCGCCCTGGAGATTCTGGAGTCCAAGCGCGAATCCCTCCCCCGCCGCCGCCACGACAACACCCCGCTCTGACAAGCGAGAGCAGCCTCGATCCAACCGGCGCCAACACGCTCTCTGAGGCCGAGTGGAGCTACCTGAGGTATGCTGCGGCAGCGCCGGAGGGAGCAGGGAAAGGAGCCGTGTGTGCCAGAGTCCATAACGATCACCGACAATCGGACCGGTGAGTCGGTAGATGTTCCGATTGTCGACGGCGGTGTGGATGCCGCAGCCTGGCGCAAGCTGCTTCCCAACGTCTGGTTCCTCGACCCCTCCTTCAGCACCACCGCCGCCACCACCAGCGCAATCAGCGAGGTGGACGGCGAGAACGGCATCCTGCGCTACCGGGGCTACCCCATCGAGGATCTGGCTGAGCATTCCACATACCTGGAAGTGGCCTACCTGCTGCTTCACGGCGAGCTGCCCACCCCCGGCGAGTACGACAAATGGGTATACGACGTCACCCACCACACCTTCATCCACGAGCGCTTCCGCAAGCGGTTCATGGAGTCGTTCCTCCACGACGCACATCCGATGGGCATGTTCGTGTCCACCATCGCAGCTCTGTCCACCTTCTACCCTGAGGCCAAGGACATCGATGACCCCGATAACCGCATGCACCAGATCGTGCGGCTCATCGCCAAGGTGCCGACGGTGGCCGCCGCGGGCTCACGCTTCAACTCCGGGCTGCCGTTCGTGTACCCGGACAACAACCTCGACTTCGCCGCCAACTTCTTGTCGATGATGTTCAAGATCGCCGAGCCAACCTACGAGTGCGACCCAGCCTTGACCAGGGCTCTCGACCTGCTGCTCATCACCCATGCCGACCACGGCCAGAACTGCTCCACCAGCACCGCCCGTGTGGTGGGCAGCGCCCACACCGACCCGTACTCGGTCATCGCCGCCGCCGCCTGCTCCCTGTACGGCCCCCGCCACGGCGGGGCCAACCAAGCAGTCATAGAGATGCTCCACCACATCGGCAGCTACGAGAACATCGACCCGTTCATCAAGGCGGTCAAGGCCGGGGACACCCGGCTGATGGGGTTCGGCCACCGGGTGTACAAGAACTACGACCCCCGAGCCCGCATCATCAAAGACGCCGCCCATGATGTGTTCGATGTGACCGGCTCCAACCCGCTGCTCGACATCGCCCTCAAACTGGAAGAGGTGGCGCTGGCCGACGACTACTTCGTGAGCCGCCGCCTGTACCCCAACGTGGACTTCTACTCGGGGCTCATCTACCAGTCGATGGGCTTTCCCACGGACATGTTCACCGTGCTGTTCGCCATCGCCCGCACCGCCGGCTGGCTCGCCCACTGGGTGGAGCTCCTCGAGCAGGACAGCCGCATCGCCCGCCCCCGCCAGGTCTACACCGGCTCCACCGAGCGCGAATACATCCCCATAGCCGAGCGCTGATCCTCTGGTGGCGGCGGCGATATCCTTGGTGGAGTGCCGGTGACTGGCACAATTGATTATCCACAATATGGATGATCCATTAGCCTTTTTTGTATGGCATATCTGCGGCGGCATCTCGATGACCGGCTGGCTCGTTTGCTAGCGGCACACCCGGCGTGCCTGATCGAGGGCATCAGGGGTGTTGGCAAGACCAGCACGGCCAGCCGCCTCGCGGCATCGACGCTTCGACTTGACCATCCCCCCACGGCCGAACTGATGGCCCGCGACCCGGAGGCGGCCTGCGCGCCATTGCCGAAGCCGGTGCTCATAGACGAGTGGCAGCGCGTCCCAACGGTGTGGGATGCGGTGCGGCGAATGATCGACGACGACCGATTGCCCGGCCAGTTCCTCTTGAGCGGATCATCCCGAACGGCGATGAGCGCCGACATACATGCTGGTGCTGGAAGGATCATGCCCCTGCGGCTGAGGCCTATGACCCTCTCCGAGCGACGGGGCCATGCCCCCATCGTTGCACTGGCCGACGCGGCCGAGCACGGGATCGACGTGCTGCGAGGCACCCAGTCGCCATTCTCAGCGGCTGAGCAGATCTCCCCAACGGTGCATTCAGGACTGCCCGGCTACCTCGAGATGGAGGAGGTTGACCACCAGGAAGCGCTGCGCTCTTATTTGGACCTCGCCATTTCACGGGATCTGGCTGAGATAGCTGCCGGCCAGCGCAACGTCGGCAAGCTCCGCTCCTACTTGCGGGCCTATGGGGCGGCCTTGGGCACCACCGCAGAGCACGCCACCATCCACAATGCCGCACAGGTGTCCAAGGCCACCGGCGAGACCTACCACGACCTGCTGGAGAGGCTCGGGCTTATCGAGCAATTGCCCGGCTGGTCTGACAACCGCCTGAAACGCCTTACCAAACGCCCGAAACGCCACCTTGCAGACCCAGCCCTCGCCGCCGCCGACCACTTCGACACCGCTCCGAGGTTGAGCGATAACCGGGAGCGTCTCGGCAACCTCTTTGAGAGCGCGGCGACCTGCCAGATCAAAGCAACCGCCGATGCGCTGGGCTTGGGATGGCGGTTCTCCCACCTGCGATCAGCGGGCGGCGAGAATGAAGTAGACCTAATCGCCGATCTCCCCGACGGGGGCGTGATCGCATTTGAGATCAAGCTAGCCGAGGCCATATCGGCTAGGGACGCCCGGCATCTCATCGCCCTGCGAGAGCGCTTGGGCGATGCTTTTCGCATGGGACTCGTCGTCCACCCCGGAACC
>JAPYOG010000113.1 GCA_028278785.1 Candidatus Poriferisocius anaerobius
TCCCAGTCCACAAACCGCACCGTCACCATCTGGCGCTCACCGCCATCCCCGGCGATCTCCACCTTCGCCCCATCCCGCAACAGGCCATACACCCCCAGGTTCGCCCGGACCCGATCCATCGCCGACCGATCTCGAACCAATTGCTCGACAGCCTCACCCAACGCCGATTCCGGCATCCCAGGGTTCAGCGAACGCAGCGCATCACCAAGCCGATGGCCAAGCACCGGCTCAGACTGAGAATCTCGCCCCAGCGTCCCCGCCGGCCCCAAGTCCTCATCGAACCCGTCCACCACCTCCCAGCCCAACTCCGACAACAACCGCAACGCCGGCCGCTCTACGAGGGCATCCTCACTCAATCGTCCAGGAGTCACGTCCCCACAGCCTCCAGCCCCAAATCAATTTCCGACACATCCAACTCCCCGGCCACCAGACGCGGCAGAAGAAGATCTCGCGCTTCTCGCAGGACACCGTTCTGTTTCCGAAGATTCAACTCGAGTTCAAACATGGGGTAGAGGTGTTGGGTCGCTGCGGCGAGAAGCAGTGGAGGCGGCTCCGCGACCCAGATCTCTTCCAGATGTCGTTTTCCGAGATGTGCAACGGTCGTTCCAATGATCGTCTCATTGAATCTCCGAATCGGCTGTTCAAGTGCCAGATGAAGATGAAGCTGGCTTAGCTGGCCCTTGGTGCGGATACGCGCCACCCGCTGGTTGAGGTAGGCCAAGCCATCAGCCCACCGGCACATGTGAAAGTCCCCGTCCATGCCAATGAGCGTGTCGCCGTCTTGCACCTCGTATCGCTCCCCAGCGTCCTCGTCGGTGAAAGTACCGGTGGTGTTCTTTGGCACATCCCGAATTCGAATTACTCGAAATTTCCCAGACTCGGCGAATCGCTTCGACTTGAAGGAAAACCCAAATCCGACCTCTGCCAGATCGAAGAGATTCCTCCATGCCCACCCGTCGGGGATCGGGCCGAGGTCGGAGTCGACCAGTTCAACGTCCTCATGCCCCGGAAACCGGAAGTACACAAACCACTCCCGATACAACAACCGAGCCATCTCCTCCAAAATCTCAATCCGCCGCCGATTGTTCTCAATCAGATCGTCAAATGCCGAGAGCCTTGCCCCTATCTGCCGTTGCGCCTGCAACGGAGGCAGTTCCGGTATGGGCAGTGCTCGGATGTCCTCCATGTTTAGGTGTGGAACAGTTGCTCCATTTGCTACCCCGCTCATCCAGTGTTGTATGTCATGCGCCAAGAGTCTGTATGTCAGAAATTGAGGATCTACTTTGTCCTCGTCAGGCCTTATCAGGACCGTTCTCTGCCCTAACACTGGTTCCATCCCTGGTGTGATCAGACCCACATTTCCCACGGGTGCCTCTCGTGCGAGTATGAGATCACCTGGTTGGGGTTCGGCACGACGTGTCCACTCCGCGTAAGTCACTGCATCGACTCGGTGTGCGCCTGTCAAGTCAATACGACCTCGTCCGATGTCTGTTGTTCGAACCAGGGGATAGCTGACTACATCGTCTGTCTTTGGAGCTGTCTTGTGTTCACAATCCACGATTTCGATGCACAACTCGGACAACGGCGTCATGTTGATAGTTCAAATGATCGTCGGACGCCCTCTGAAAGCTCTTCCGCCTTAGCTGAGAGCCGGGCGAATTCCTGCGATAGAGCGGGCAACACTTGATCCAGTTCCACCTGGTCAATCAGGTTCGGGGCGTCGATGTATCTTCCCGGGTTCAAGCTCCACCCCTGTTCTTCGATCTTCTCAAGCGAAGCGGTCGCGCAGAGACCGGCCACGTCGACATAAGGGCCTTCGGAGAACCTCTCGTCAAACAATTCCTCGCTTCCTGCGTCAAACTCTGGTTCTTGGCCTCTCCAGAGTCGGACGATGTTGGCGAGGAACTCGATTTGCTGGGGTGTCCAGTCGCGGTGGGCGCGGTCAATCCGGTTGTAGATCTCGCGGGCATCGATGAACAGCACCTGTTCGGCCTGGTCGGTGTACTTCTTGCCGCGGTCGAGGAACCACAGCGTCACGGGCAGGGTGACGGTGTAGAACATGTTGGTGCCCACGGCGATGATCACATCGACGCTGCGGTCCTCGATCAGCTTGCGGCGTATCTCGAGTTCGCTGCCCCGGGCATCTGATGCGGAGTTGGCCATGACGAACCCGGCCCGGCCATCTCGGTTGAGCGCGGAGTAGAAGGTCTGAATCCACAGATAGTTGCCGTTGTCGGGCTTGGGCAGTCCAAACGGGAACCGGGGGTCGTCTTCGAGCTTGGCCTTGTCGATCTTGTTGACGTTGAACGGGGGATTGGCCATCACGAAGTCGAATTCGCCGACCGCGTCGTGGAGGTCTTCGTAGTAGGTGTTGCCCTCTCGGATGTCGCCGGCGAGTCCGTGGACGGCGAGATTCATCTTGGCCAGCTTAACGGTATCGCCGGTCTTCTCCTGGCCGTAGATCGACAGCTCCGCGCTGGGGTCGCGGCGATGGCGCTCCACGAAATGGGCCGACTGGACGAACATCCCGCCCGATCCGCACGCCGGGTCGTAGATTTTGCCGTGGAACGGCTCCAGTATCTCCACGATCAGCCGCACGATCGAGGTGGGGGTGAAGAACTCCCCGCCCTTCGAGCCCTCCGAGAAGGCGAACTGGCCCAAGAAGTACTCGTAGATCAATCCGAACCCGTCCCCCTCGATCACCTCCGGCAGCGGCCGGAGCAGTCTCAGGAGCTCGCCCAAGATGTCATCGGGAATCCGGGAGTAGTCCTTCGGCAACACCCCCTGAAGGTCCCGGTTGCAGCTCTCAATCCCCGCCATAGCCTGGTTGACGGCCTTGCCGACATCAGCACCCTCAGGAAGACTCAGCAGCGCCTCAAACCTCGACTCCTCCGGCAGATATAACGCACCGGCAGCCTGGTAATCCTCCGCCCCAATAGGCCGCCGCTCAGACCCCGACCCGACAGACTCCGCAGCCTGGGCAAACCGCTCATCCGCATACCGCAAGAAGATCAGCCCCAGCACCGGCGACGCGTACTCCGAAGCCTTCAACCCCGAGTTAGCCCGAAGTTGATCCGCCGCCTCCCAAAGCTTCCCCTGCAACTCACCCAGATCCGTCGCCACGCCTCTCCCTTCTCACAATCACCCCATTCTGCCCGCCCCGGCAAGCCCAGACCACAGTGCAGCCTGGTTCAGCTACATGAATCGGTATGGTTCCATTTTGGAGGTGCCTCACCACACGATCCAAGAACCTGGTCTTGGGAAGACGCCAGTATCTTCAAGACTTGGAGAATCAAATTGCCAAGGAGGCATCTCGATGAGCATGGTTCAAGCGGGACAAGGAGCGCCCTCGCCGCGAGGCATTTTGGTTCAGTGGGCCAATGAGCAGGAGTCTTGGGTACGCGTCCTCGTCGCGGCCGTGCTCGAAAAGGGCGGGCCACTTGAGAACGACGTGATCGAAAGGTCGTTTGAAGTCCTGCTTCAGGCGAATGGCCTATGCGACGAGGTAGCTCCCGCCGACGCGCCGGAGCTCGTCGATATTGCATCTCCGGCCTCGGAGGATGCGTCGATGACAATCGACCGGTTGAGGGATGTTGCAGGGGTCAACGCCCTCGCAGCAGACCAGACGATTGAGTTCGACAAGAAACTCACGATTCTCTTTGGGCAGAACGGTTCTGGAAAAACAGGATATGCGAGGATCATCAAGCGGGCTGTCGGGGCCCGCTCCCATGAAGAAATCCTAGGCAACGTGGCTTCAGGTGCGACCTCGCCCAAGCCCAGGGCTTGCTTCGACCTGACTGTTGGCGGCACTTCCCAAGCTGTCGACTGGTCCAACGACGTCGGGCGCGATCCGCTCAACCGGGTCAGGGTGTTCGATTCCCAGACGGCGGCCCTGCACGTTGACAACAACCTTGAGTACATCTTCACGCCAGCCGAGCTAGCCCGCTTCAGCGATGTCACTCACGCCATTGCTACTGTTCAAGAACGGGTAACAAACGAGAGAGCGAAGCGTCAGAAAGTATCTTGCCTGTCCCCGAATCCGTTCACTGCCGGGACCCGAGTTCATGATCTCGTTCAAGACCTGGGGTCTGAAACGTCCTTTGCTGAACTCCAGGATCTCGCCAAGGTCGAGGACGATTCCAAGAAGCACCTCGAGAACATGCGGGCCGAATACGCGTTGCCCGCGTCAGGTGCAGATGACAGGCAGAAAGTCGGTTTGCAGCGGCAACTAGATGACTTGTCCGACCTGACGGCGATTCTGTCTGCACTGGAGCTGTTTGATGCCGTCGGGTACAACGAGGTGCTGGCAAGAGTTGCTGAAGCTCGGAGGGGTGTGACTGAACTACGGACAACCTTGTTTGACGCAGACCATCCGGCCGGTGAACCTGACGATGTTTGGCAGGACTTCATCGAAGCCGGTCAGGCGTATGCGGAGCACTTGGGCTTCAGCGAGTACCCCCAAGAACATGATTCGTGCCTCTATTGCCGTCAGCTCCTCGAAACCGGAGCTATTTCGCTGCTCAGACGGTACGGCGACTTTCTGACGGGAGCCGCCCAAACCCAATTAGAGGTCCAGGTCGAGGCTCTCCATGACAGGGTACCGGCGTTGACATCGGAGCAAGTGCAAGCCTCGCGAAGTGCTCTCTCCAATGTTGAAGACGACTCCGACCCGAGGCGGATCGCCTTGGGTTTGCTGGCCGACGCGGAGGCCGCACTGCTACTCGTCGAGAATCGCCAGGTCTGCACGCATCTTGACCTTGCTGAACGTTCCGGTGGGTTGAAGCCGTCTATCCAAGGTCTGCATGACCGTCTTGTCAGCGAAAAACAAACCCTCGAGGACAAGCAGAAGAATCAGGGGCAGGTGCTCCCAAATCTGCAACGCAAGATCGAAGATCTCGACGACCGAATCAAATTGAGCACCCATCTAGATCAGATCAAGGACTGCACAGCGAACGCGAAGGCCGCCCAGCGGCTTGAAGAACTCAACCAAGAAATCTCAAGCAGTGTCCGAAAGTCACTGACGAGAGCGGCGAACCGCGCAAGCGAGGAACTCGCAAACCAAGACTTCAAGCTCCGCTTCGACGAGGAGTGCGCCGCTCTCGAAGCCCCAGCCGTTTCTTTGAATTTCCAAGCGAGGCAGGGATCAGCGCAGCGGACGAAACGCGTTTTCGATCATCGCCCGTCGCAAATCCTGTCCGAGGGAGAGCAGAAGGTGCTGGCCCTCGCCGACTTCTTGGCCGAAAGCCGCATGCACGATTCCAAGCATCCGATCATCTTCGACGACCCCGTATCCAGCCTCGACTATCGCCGAATGGACAAAGTGGCTGACAGGCTCGCTCAGCTGTCCACAGAACACCAGGTCATAGTGTTTACCCACAACATCATGTTCGCGGCCAAACTGCTTGATCATTGCCAAAGCAGGAGAAACCGAGCCGCCTTCATGGAAGTGCGCGACTCCGGCACCGAGAAGGGAATCGTTGCCCTGGATGTCGAGCCCCGCCTGGATACACCCCCGAATCTGGCAAAGCGTGTTGAAGCCGCCATCAGCGAGGCATCGCAGGCTGCCCCATCCTCGCAAGACGCTCAAATCGCTCACGCCTACTCCTGGATGCGCAGCTGGTGTGAGGCCTTCGCCGAGCAGGAACTCCTCGCCAACGTCAGCCAGCGCTACCGGGCAAACATCATGATGACGCGGCTCGACAAGATCAATGTCGCAGGCCTTGGCGACGCAATCCCCATCCTTTCTAGCGCCTTCGAACGCTTCAGCCGATACATGACCGGCCACTCACACCCTCATGAACAACAGGGCGTGAGACGCACCATTGCCGAACTCAAGCAGGACTGGGATGAACTGAAGAAGATGCGCGACCAGTACCAAGGTTCATGAGGCCGCTTCGCCCCAAGTCAGCCATCCGCAGGGCCTGTTTGCAATAGCAAATGAGAAGAGCCGTGCTGGCGGTTAATTCTGGCTTTTCCTATCTCTCCGCTCGGCTTCGCGACGCTGCTGCCGGTTGAGTTTGGGCGGGGCTGCTGGCTGTTCCGGCAGCCCCTGTTCAACCACGACTTGGCTCCGCATGGTCAGGTATGCGCGTCCGCTGTGGTTCTCGATCAGCTTGATAGTTCCGGTGTCGTTGAATGTGTGCCGCACGGCGTGGTGTACGGACAGGACGAGATCTTGGAGTCTCTGGTCATCTTCTAGCTTCGAAACCACGAGGCCCTGCTCGATTGCGTCATCGAGTGTGACCGGGTGGCTGTGGGAATTGAACTGCGAGAAATTGGCAAACCAGGAGGCCACCTCTGCTGCCTTTTCCGGGTTGTCTCTGAGCATGTGAGCAGCAAGTTGTTCGGCCACGAGAGACTCTGCACGCCGCTGTGAGTGTTCGCACTGGGCGATGAGGCCTGGTGCCAGCGAACGGAGGAGCGGCATCCACGCCCCTATGTTCTTGGGATCCTGGCATTCATCCTTCGCCATCTTGAACTGGTCGAGTATGGCTTGACCGGGGGACGACCTGGGGCCCTCAGGTGTAAACACAGTCAGCTGAGGATCAATTGGACCGAGCTGCGATTGCTTGCCCATGAGAATCTCATCACAGGACAGAGCCATCATGGTCGCAGCCGACATAGCGGCGACCGGGACCACGGCCCGGATGTGGGCGAACCTTGACCTGAGATACTCCATTATCGACCCCGCCGCGTCGGGATCTCCCCCAGGGCTGGTGAGCATCAGATCCAGTTCGCTCTCGGAGACATTGGACACCGCCTCCATGAAGCCCTGTTTGTCCCCGAGGACCAAGGACGTTTCGTCGCTTCTGACATCCGGCCTGTCCTCAAGCCAACAGGTCGCGTAGACGATCACAGCGCGACCTGTGTGCTCGCTCAACTCCCTGAGGTATTGGCGCCTCAGGATGTCGTGTGGGGAGGGGCCACCCGAAGAAGGGTTCCTCGCTGCGTTCTCTTTTAGGCCCGCCAGCTCACGGAGCAGCTCGCCCCAAGTCGGCACCTAGAACCCTTGGGTGGAGTTCGACGCCACTGTCCGCCCATAGAGAGGGGCGGCAGCGCGGGCGGCCGGAAAGTAGCTTTGCTCGACCAGGTCATAAGCAGCCATGAGGTCGGCCACTCCCGCTTCGTGCTCTTCCAACCCCTCAATGGCAGTGTCGCCTACCACAGCTTCCGTTTCCACTTCAGCTCCTCCAAATTGCGCTTGACGAATCTAAGGCTTGTCGGCAGCCCGCACAAGCCATCTTATTCGCCCCACTCGACCTCCCCACACAAAGATGAGCCTAACCGAGCCCCCAAGCGTGCTGTTCCCGTGGTTGCGGGGCAGATGGGGTCTGCTCCTAGTGAGCTGCCCCAGGGTACGCCCCATACTCTGGAAGGTCAGGACCGCGAGGCCGAAGGGGTCTTGAGCTGGTCGCCGGTGAGGCATAAGTACCTGTTGGTCGTTCCTGTCATCGCTTGGCCGCTCTCTTGCGCGGGACCCAGAGTCCGCATTCGGGTGATGGCCCTGGCTGCTCTTTGGAGGCACTCTGTTTGGATGGCCGCCAAGGCGGGATACCACTGGCGGCTGAATGAGGCTGGGTCAGACTCCATGAGTCCGAACCATTTCCGGTCGGCCTTGCAGATGTCCATTTCTATGATTTCCCAAAGGTCCAGAGGGCGCTGCGATTTTGCGTTTCCGTCAGCATTGTGTCGAGGTCGTGGTAGCGACCACCTGACCTAGGCGATGTCGCCTTGCCATAGTCGGTGGGCGAAGTCGGTGGCGGGTACGATGTCGATTCCGTCGTCGGTGCGCCGGGGGCGGGGTTCGAGGCATACCACAATTCTGTGTACACCGGGATGTTCTTCGGCCAGGGTTCGGAGGCCCTTGAGGTGCTTGCGGGTGATGTTGGCGGTCGCTTTCGCCTCGATGGCCAGGCGCATGTCTCCGATCACGAAGTCGACCTCGACTTTGCTGGGAAGCCGCCAGTAGGTGAGCTGCTCGTCGAGGTCACGGTAGGAGACGAAGGCGGAGAGTTCGTGGAAGACCCAGTTCTCGAATGCCTTGCCGTATACATCCGAGCCGCGTTCGAGCTCGCCCCGGCGGGCTAGGCGGTTCACGACGCCCACGTCATCGAAGTAGAGCTTGGGCGCCCCCGAGAGGCGGCGCTTGGCTCGCCGTTGCCACCGCGGCAGCCATCGGGCCAACAGCGTGTCGGTGAGGATGTCGAAGTAGGACTTTGCGGTGGGGCCTGACACGCCACACTCGCGGGCGATGTTTGAGTAGTTGACGGGGTCGCCGTCGCTCAGGGCGGCCGCGTCGAGGAAGCCCGAGAAGGCGGGCAGGTTTCGCACCAGGCCCTCAGCGGCCACCTCTTCCCGCAAATAGTCGGCGATGTAGGCATCGAGCAGCTGCCGTGGCCTTGCCGACTCGTAGATTCTGGGCAGGTAGCCGTGGTTGAGGGCCCGGTCGAGGTCAAACGCATCCCCTATCTCACCGGCGGTCAGACCCCGCATTTCATAGCGGATGGCGCGTCCGCCGAGCAGGTTCGCCGCCCCCCGGCGCACTTTTCGTGCGCTCGATCCGCAGAGAGCGAAGCGCAGCCCGCGGTTCTCGATCAGCCAGTGCACCTCGTCGAGCAGCGCGGGGACCTTTTGGATCTCGTCGATCACCACCTGCCGGGACGGGTCGGGTGCCGATGCCTCGAGTTCCTCCCGAAGCAGTTCGGGACGCGCCACATAGCGACGGAACTCGTCTGCCTTCAACAGATCAACCCACACACCGTCGGGATAGTGCAGCTTGAGCAGGGTGCTCTTACCCGCTTGCCGCGGTCCCCACAGAAAGAAGGTCTCCGTCCCCGATCTGGGCAGCGACAGCATTCGTTCAAACATCAACTTTAGAATATCATGATATTCTAAAAGACAGCTTCAAATCTTACCCAAGTTCGACAGCCAGGAGTTTGTGCGCTCGATGGTCCAGCGCTTTCCCAGCGCGACGGTCTTGGGCTGGCCGCGGGCCGCTCCAGGCGGGCGTTTGGGCGGGCGCATCACGTCGTTGACGCCGAAGTGTTCGCAGACCCGCGTCGCCGGGTCGCCGGCGTAGCCGCGGTCTGGGTGCAGGGTCTCGATATCGCAGACCAGGCCGCGCTGGTCGGCGGCGGACAAGGTGGGGGCCAGCAGCGCCTGGTCGCTGCGGT
>JAPYOG010000114.1 GCA_028278785.1 Candidatus Poriferisocius anaerobius
GGGGATCGGTGAGCAGATTCAGCCGCTGGAACACGTTCCCCGAACCTTCACCCTGCTCATTCCCCCGTTCGGCTGCTCCACACCGGCGGTCTACCGGCGTTGGGACGAAATGGGCGGGCCGCAGGGCCAAAACGGCAACGACCTGGCGCCGGCGGCTTTGGAAGTTGAACCCCGCTTGGACCAGTACCGCCGAGCCTTGGAGCAGGCCACCGGACAGGTGGCGCGGCTGGCCGGCAGCGGTTCGACTTGGTTTGTGGAAGGCGCCTATCCCGGTGATGACCGCATCGTGGCCCGCACCGTGCCTGCCGCTGGAAGATGAGCGGGGGGCTTACTTGCCGCGTGCCCGCCGCTGGAAGCGGGTGCGCTTCAGCATCTTCTTGTGCTTCTTCTTGCGCATCCGCTTGCGGCGCTTTTTGATCAACGATCCCATGGTGCGACCACGCTAGCCCGGCCAGCGCCATCAGCAATAACCCGAGCATCCATCCGCCGGCAATGAAGTAGCCTGCGATTGGCGCCCGGCGGCTGCACAGCCAGGGTGCCCTTGGCGAGTAGTTCAAGTGGCAGAACGCCTGGCTTTGGACCAGGAGGTTGCAGGTTCGAGTCCTGCCTCGCCAGCAGCGCGCTCGACCGCGCTCGACTTTGGCCCTCGCGGGGCTGCCCGTTAAACTCAGCCGGTGTGCTCGGTGCTGATGGAGATGCTCTCAAAGGTAGATGCTGTTCTTCCAGCATGAGCTTTCAGCACCAGTCAGCATGAGGAGGGACCGAGGTGAGTAGCGCGACTGGCGGCACCCTGCTGGCCCGGACGCTGGACGAGTGCGGGATCGACATCGTCTTCACACTTTGCGGCAACCACTTGCTGCCGATCTACCGGGGTCTCGTGGACAGCGGAATCCGCATCGTCGACACGCGAACGGAGGCCTCCGCGGTCTTCGCCGCCGACGCCTACGCCCGCATCACCAGAACCCCGGCGGTGGCCATGGTGACGGGAGGGCCCGGTCACACCAATGCGCTGACGGGCCTGGCCACCGCCCAGGCGATCGGGAGCCCGGTGCTCGTCATCAGCGGGGAGGCGGAGATGGCGCTGCGCGGCCGGGGCTCACTGCAAGAGATGGACCAGTTGGCCTGCGCCCGCCCGCTGGTGAAGACCGCCGACCGGATCGACGTTCCCGAGCACATCGGCCGAAAGCTCAACGATACCCTCACCACCATGATGCAGGGCAGGGTGGGCGCCGCCTGCCTGACCATCCCCGCCGATGTGCTCGAGGCGACTGTCGCCGTCGCCGACATGGACTCCTACACGCCGTCGCCCGATCGGGGTGCGCCCGGCAAAGACACGGTTGCCGCTGCCCTGGGGCTGCTGCGGCAGGCTGAGCGCCCTGTCGTGATAGTGGGAACGGGAGCGCACTTGGACGCTGCCGAAGAAGCCGTCTCGCTTCTGCTCAAGCGCTGCGGGTTTCCGGCTTTCACGGTGGACATGGCCAGGGGGTTGGTGCCCGACGCCGACCCGAACTGCTTCGGCTATGCCGATCCTGCCGTGCATCGTCAGGCAGGCCATATCGCCGAATCGGATTGCGTGCTCATCCTGGGCAAGAACATCGACTTCAGGCTGCTCTACGGCGATCTGCTAGCGCCCACGGCCACGGTTATCCACGCGGCTCGGTCGGCTTGCGAGTTCGATCCCGCGGTGCGCCGAGATGTGCAGTATGTGGGCGACGTGGCGGCGTTCGCCGCCGCCCTGGCCGCCGAGGCCGATGGCGATTGGGACTTCGAGGGTTGGCGCAACAGGATCGCCGGCACCCGGGATGCCGAGCTGAGCGGATATGCCGCTATGCGCTCAGAGGCGGCCGCGGCCGGCGACGGGCGGTTCCACCCCGCCGAGGTCGCAGCAGCGATCGCTCCCCTGGTGGATCCCGACACTACCCTGGTCTTCGACGCGGGGGACTTCGTCCAGTGGAACCGCTCCATGCTCCCCGCACCCGGTCCCGGCCGCTGGATACGGCTTGGCCCCATGTCGTGCTGCGGCGCGGGCACGCCGTTCGCGCTCGGCGCCAAGGCAGCCCGCCCCGACGACAACGTGCTCCTCATCACCGCCGACGGCGGTTTCGGCTACTACATGGCCGACTTCGACACCGCCCTTCGCCACGATCTGCCCTTCGTCGCCATTTTGGGGCACAATCAGAGTTGGGGGCTCGAGCGCAGCCTCCAGCTTGGCTTGTACGGCGAGGAGTACGCGGTGGCGTCCTCGCTGCTCGACACGCCCTACCACGAGGTGGTTCGGGCTCTGGGAGGCTTCGGACGGCGCTTGGAGTCGCTCGACGATTTGGCATCGGTCTACCGAGAGGCGGTCTCCTCGGGGCTGCCCGCGTGCATCGAGGTCCCAATCTCGCAAGCGCCCAGCCCGCTCACGTCCAGCGTGATCGAGCGGGGCGGGACTCACTAGAGGCGCCGCGCGTTCAGCAATGGCGCCTCAGCCAAAACCAACAACCAGCTTCCAAAGGGAGGACACAATGCCAACACACATAGAACCCGGTTTCTACAGAGAGCAGGAGCAGCCGAGGATCGAGAAGGATGTGCGCCACGGCATTGTCCAGTGGTATCAGGGCTTCGATGATTGGGCCAACGGCGTCTCCACCCGCATAGGCACCGCCACCCTCAAAGCCGGCTACTTCGCGCCGCGTCATCGCCACACCTTCGCGCAGTTCCGGTACGCCATCCGGGGTGCGATCACCTACGCGGGTGTGCGCATCGAGGAGGGCGACTGCGTATACGTCCCCGAGGGCGCCCTGTACGGCGAAGCCCAAGTCGACCCCGACGGCGATGGCCACTACTGGGCGGACATGCAGTTCAGCGGCCCGGCCGGCATCCGCTACTGCTCGCCCCCGGAGATGGAGGCTGCCCGCCGGGAGATAGAGTCCTTCGGCACGGTGGACAGCCATGCGGGAACGTTCACCTACTTCGAGGACAACCGGACCGTCGACATCATGGACGCGCTGTACGCCCATCTGATGGACGGCGAAGTCCCCGACTTCCCCCAATCGCGCTACCACCAGATGATCCATATCCGCCCGTCCGCGTTTCGCCCCAGAGCGGCCCTTGCCGGCCATGAGGCCGGTGTGAAAGATCTGCTCCAAGTCACCGAGGTCGGCCCGAGGGTCATGGAGATCGCCATGGACTCCGGGGGGTTCATCGACGGCGGGCAGCAGAGCTTCCAGCAGGCATTCTGGCTGTTGGAGGGCACGATTGAGATGACCGGCGAGAAATACGACGGGATCTCATTCGGCTATTTCCCCGCCGACAAGCCCTTCCCGAGACTCACCGCATTGGAGGATGCACGGCTGATCGTGCTGCACTGGTCGCCGGTGAACGGACCGAGCTTGGCGCCGTCGCACGTTTGACCGGACCCGATGCGCCTTTTGCACTATCGGCTGCCGGAAACCGGCAGCCTCCGCATAGGGGCTGCTTGGCCGTCCGGCGCCGTGGTGGATGTGCGCCGCCTCCTCTCCACCCATTGCGGAGGCGCCGATGTGCCGCGGTCTCTGGTGGAGCATGTCTTGTTGGCGGAGACCATCGACGAGCTGCTGCTGGGAGACGGGCTCACCGCCCTTGGCCGGGCGCTTGCGTCCTGTGAGCGCCGCTATGGGGACGGCAGCCTCCAACTCGATGCCCGCACCCTGTTTCCCGAGGGCTCAGTCGAGGTTTCCCACCCGGTGCGAAGGCCGGGCAAAATGCTCTCGGTCGGGCGCAACTTCTACGACCACCTCGAGGAGAGCATCAGCCTGTGGGCCGACAGGGGCCGGCCCATCAAACCGCCGAGCGACCCCACCGGGTTCATCAAGCTGCGGTCGTCTTTGGCCGAGCCCTTCGGGGTTGTGGTCAAGCCCCCCGATGTCAGCCAGCTCGACTACGAAGTGGAGCTGGCGGTGGTCATCGGCAAGCGGGCATTCTGCATCGAGCCCGACGACGCCGGCGCCTGCGTGGCCGGCTACTCGGTGATCCTAGACCTGGCCGATCGGGCCACACAGCGGCTGGACCAGGAGATGCTCAGCTCGGCTACCGGCAAGAACCTGCCCACGTTCGCGCCCATGGGCCCCGCCCTCGTCACCCCCGACGAGCTGGACGCGCTGGGCGAGCAGACCATCAAGCTGTGGGTGAACGGAGACCTGCGGCAGTCGAGCACCCTGGGAAACATGATCTGCAACGTCGAAGAGGCGGTGGTTCACTACTCGCAGATGGGTCTCGACCCCGGAGACGTGATCCTCATGGGCACGCCGGCGGGGGTGGCCATCTCCAAACCCGACCCCGAGCCGTACTTCGTTCGATCCGGAGACCGCATCGAAGCCGAGATCAGCCGCATCGGGAGGCTGTCGGTGGCCGTGGCCGACGGGCCCGCCCCGCTGGGACTCCTAGGCTAGGGGTTTGCCCATGCGTCTGGCGCACTTCCGGGCCGAACCCGCCCCCAGCGGCCAGCGGGCGCAACAGCCGCGGGTCGGCGCACTCGTCGGCCAAGCCGAACAGCCGCGGGTCGGCGCACTCGTGGGCCAAGCCGGGATCCTTGATCTCGGGGCCGCGATTTCCTATCTGCGCGAGTCGGTGAAACCTCCTGAGGCGGGCTGGCCGCGCGCCGATCGGCTGCGCGAGCGCCTAGGGGCCGTGAGGACTGTGGACGACGTTGTCTGCGATCCCGACCTGCTGGCCGCCGTCGAGGACATCGCCGCCTACTTCAGCCTCCACATCGACCCGGATCACCCGGCGTTCCCAGATCGCGGCTCGGTCGCCCTCGTCTCGCCTTTGGCTCGGCCCGGCAACGTGTTCGTGGCCTGCGACCGCCGCAGCCTCCCCGGCGCCGCCGGCGAGGCCGAGGCCCAGCCCGGCCCGTTCCCGGCGGGATACCTCAAGCTGCCCAGCAGCATCGCAGGCCCCGAGTCTGCCGTGAAGCCCGCCTCCCACTCGAGCGAGCTGGCGGTGGCCGCGTATCCCGCCGCCGTCATCGGCCGGAGGGCATCGGGCGTCGAACCCCAAGACGCGCTCTCCTGCGTGGCCGGCTACCTCATGCTGATCGACCTGATCGCCGCCGACGTCCACGCCGCCGAACAGGCCCTCATGAGAACCTCGCTCGGCGTGAACTGGCCGGGCTCGGCGATCTTGGGACCGGAGCTGCTGGTCCCGGCCTCGGGCTTCGATCCCGACAGCGCCGAAACCCGGCTCTCGGTCGACCAGAGCGCGGTCCGCACTTCCAAGCCAGAAGCGGGGGAGACGGTCCGCACTTCCAAGCCAGAAGACTCCATCTACAGCATGGCCGAGCTCATCGCCCACTGGTCGCTGGTGGGGCTCGAGCCGCTCGACATGGTGGCGGGAGGCAGGCTCATCCGGTCGCCTGGCCCGTCGAAGCCCACCGCCCTGCCGGTTGCAGCAGGCAGCGTGATCCGCGTCGACACCCCCGGCCTCGGTGCTGTGGAGATCCAGGTCAGCGCTTCGTCGACAGCCGAGCGGGAGCGGGCGGAATGACCGCGCCGGACGCACCCGCACATCCGCCCGGATCGCTCCAGGGGATCCGGGTGCTGGACTTGAGCCGGGTGCTGGCGGGCCCGTGGGCCACGCAGATCCTCGCCGATCTGGGCGCCGACGTGATCAAGGTGGAGCGCCCCGACGGGGGCGACGACACCAGGAGTTGGGGTCCCCCGTTCCTCACCGACGCCGAGGGCGAGAGGGGCGACGCCGCCTATTACCTGGGCGCCAACCGCAACAAGCGGTCCATCGCCCTCAACATGGCCGATCCCGCCCAACTCGGGGCGATCAGGGAACTGGCCCGCGGCTGCCATGTGCTGGTGGAGAACTTCCGTACCGGGGGACTGCAAAAGTACGGGCTCGACTACGAAACCCTCCGAGAGCGCAACCCGGCTCTCGTCTACTGCTCGATCACGGGGTTCGGGCAGACAGGGCCCTCCGCGCACCGCCCCGGCTACGACTTCGCCATCCAGGCCAT
>JAPYOG010000115.1 GCA_028278785.1 Candidatus Poriferisocius anaerobius
GGGATGTACCGGGCGAACTCCGGGGGCGCAGCCGGCTGGCTGCAGGCCGACGGGCTGCTGGGAGCGCTCACAGTTGTGTGCTCGGCGGTCGACTAGGACGCCACGGCGCAGTGACTGTGCTGGGCGCTGGCCGCCCCCACGCAGCCCAACCTGACCGGCGCCCTGTGGGTGGGCGCAGGCTGGGAGTGCTGGGAGGCGTCCACCCGCAACTGGTGGGCCAGCGACCGGTGGGACCCGGAATTCTTGGAGAGTTTGGGCGAGGGGTTCTGGGAGCGGGTCAGATCGCATCCGAACCCGATGGTTCGGGACGCCGCAGCCGCTGTTGACCCGGCGGCCGGGCGGAGGGCGCAGCGGAGAGCGCTTCGGCGGGCGGCGTCGCCGGCGCAGGCCCCCGAAGTGCTCGACATCGCCGCGTCGCACCCCCGCATCTCCGGGCGGGCGCTTTGGCGGCTGTTGCGCGTCGAGCGGTACCAGCACACCTGGCGCACAGCACAGAACAAGTCCGCTCCCCGCTGGGTGCTCCACCTGATCACTAGATGGTTAGTTCCAAGGGGTGGGGTCCGTCAGGTTTGGGGTGAGGGTGTCCAAGCTTGGGGTGTGAACACACACCTCGAACTTGGAGGACCGAAGCATGAACCCGTACTTGGACACCCTCGTCACGGCACTGTATGTGAGGATCGACGATTTGTTGGCCGGGAATCCCGGGTGGGCGCCTCGGCGGCCCGCGGTGGGCATCAAGCCCAGGCTGGCCGACGCGGAGCTGGTCACCTTGGCGGTGGTGTCTGCGCTGTTGGGGTTCGACAGCGAGTCCCGGTTCGTGCGCTACGCCAAGGCGCATCTGCGGGCATGGTTCCCGTATCTGCCCAACCGCGACGGCTGCAACAAGCGGCTGCGCCGCGCCGGCGACATGATCGCCCGGGTCGTCGAGCGTCTCGCGCGCGAGTGCCCCGACTGGGGCGACGACGTGTGTCTGGCGGACTCCACGCCGGTGGAGTGCGGCCGCTCCCGGCAGACCCAGCGGCGCTCTGATCTCGCGGGATGCGCCCAATACGGCTGGTGCGCGTCGCGCTCGCGGTTCTTTTGGGGGCTGCGCCTGCATTTGACCGCCACGCCCTCGGGGCTGCCAGCGGCGTTCGCTCTCGCCGGCGCCAAAGCCGACGAACGCGAGGTCTGCGCAGAGATCATCGACCGCGCCGGGCTCGCCCGGGCGGGCCAGACCCTCATCGCCGACAAGCGCTACCGCCCAGCGGCCTTCGAGGCCCGACTGGCCCAAGCCGGCATCACCGTCATCCGGCCCGCCACCAAAAAAGAACCCGCCCGCCCCGGCACCCGGTTCCTGCAACCGCTGCGCCAAATCATCGAATCCTTCAACAACACCCTCAAAACCCAACTCAGCCTCGAACGCCACCGCGGACGCACCCGCGCAGACGTCGCCGTGCGCATCCTCACCCGCATCCTGGCCCTCACCCCCGCCATCTGGCACAACCAGACCACACACCAACCCGGCCCAGAACACTCGCTGACCGCCTACGACCACTAACCCCTTGGAACTAAACAACTAGTGGTGTTGGCTCGGCCGCCCGAGTGCTCGCCGGCGATCGCCACGGCCTGCACAACGGCCTCATCCACGCTCAGCTCAACCGGAGACGCCGGGGCCTCGGCAATGTCGTCGCCGTGTCCGCAGGCCGACCCCAGCAAGGCCACCAGCGCAACGGCGGCCGATACGCGCATGCAAAACAAAAGCGGCCGCATCCCGCCCTTTCTCAATCATCTGATCCCCTGCCCCTCGAAGTGTCGGGCCGGTCGGCGTGTTGGCGCTGGCGGTAAGCCCTGTACCTGCGAACCAGGCAGTAATAGGCGCCAAGAGCCGCCAGCCCTATGACCAGTTCTGGCCACCAGCCTGTAATCGGCCGTACTACAAACGAGCCGAACAACACAAGAAAACTCCAGACCCTCCAATCCGTCTTCCGCTGTTTTTCCCTTTTGGTTTCCGGCTGCCTGACAGCCCTCGGCGTGCCGGCAGGAGCGAAGCTGCGGCTAGCGGCCTCGGCGCGCTGGCGCTCCCACGCCAACCACTTCCCGCGCCAGGCCTGAAGCGTCACCCTCCGGGGGGTTTGGCGGGGGGTTGTGATAGGCCATGCCCCACCATACACCCTCACCCCGAACAGGCCACCGGGCCGAGCCAGCGCACGTTGGGGGGCGCAAACCGGAACCACGGCCACCAGACCGAGGCACACAGCCGCCTGAGGTGTGTCTGGTTCTGGGTCTCGCGCAGACTCTTGTTTTCAGGGCAGGTCCAATCGGGGCTGGTCGCTGTATGGCTCGGTGACACTTGCGGGGATGAGACTATCCCAGGCTTGTCGAGTCGCTTCGTTCTCATAGGTGAAGAAGCGGTCGCAGTCGTGCAGCCTTGCTGAGGCTAGGTGGAGGGCATCAACCGATCTGATCTTCCTTACCCCTTTGTCCTTCCCCTCCCGTATAATCGCCCGAGCCGCTCTCGTGAGCACTTCAGAGACATCGATAAGAGAAATAGGCGAAGCCGGAACCCACAGCTGATCGATGCTCTCATAAGACGCTTGACCAGAATCAACGGTGGGGTCATCGGAAATGTATGCAACTTCGGTGATCGAGACAACAGAGGTCACCAACTCGATCCGGTCCTCGTCGGCGTCAGCGAGAATTGCCTGGACCGTTCCTGCTCGGTTCTGCTCATCGCACACGTAGGCCAGAAGCACGCACGCGTCCAGATAGGCGCGGGGCAGCCCCTCAGCCATCTCTCATCTTCCCAATGAGGATCTCAGCGGGCTCTGTGGCGCTGAGAGCGCCTCTTGCCCTCAGGTAACCGTGGGGGTCTCCTTCCTCGACGATGTCCACACTCGTAACGCCGCGTATCCGCAATGGCCTGCCAGTAACGGTGTCCCTACTGACCATTCCGCTGACATCAGCGACGCGGCCCCAGACCTGTCGCAGCGAATCCTCGAATTCCTCTTCAATAGAGCAGTGGACGGCCTTGTCGGTGAGCAGCTCGTAGAGCCTGAAGCTGAGCTTGCCCCTATGGGATAGGGTCTCCACACGGCCCCTCACAGTTCCGAAGGATCTCGTTGCCTCGTCTTCGCCCCCGGTTGGCGCCATGTCCGGGGGACTGCGCAGCACAACGCTGCCTCCGTTGGTTTCGAAGCTGACCGGGGTCGCTTCGCTAGCGAACTCGCAGAGCAGGTGGATGGAACGGTGAAGGGGTCGTTCGGTGTCCGCGTCTCCGTTGGCGACTAGCTTGGCCGCTTGAAGGTACTCGTTGCACATCTCCGGGATGCGGTCAATAGAGCGGTCATCAAGCGGAATAGCCTTCGCGGTCGCAGCCGCGCTCCCGAAATCAAGCCCATCTAGCATCCATTGGACATTGGCGCCGTAGGTCTCGTCAAGGGACTTGAGCACCTCCGTGAAATGGGCGAACACTTGCGAGATTCTGACGATGGTCAGATCGCCGCCCATGCGGATCGTGACGCGGTCTGCGTTCATGGGAACACTCTACCGAAGGCGATCTGCCGAGTTGCCAGAGCTTGTCGACGCACAATCAGGGGGGAACTCGGGTTAGTGGGCGGTAATCCTTAGGTCGAGCCAAGCATCGTCGGCGAGGTTGATGAGGGGCTCGGGGTAGATGCCGAAGGCCAGGGTACACAACACCACGATGGCGATGACCAGAGCAGGACCTCTTGGGATCGCCAGTCGGGGGGCGGCGGGATCGGGGGGGTCTAGGAACATGGCCACCACGATCCGCAGGTACAAGAAGGCGGCCACCACTGCGGCCAGCATGGCTATGACGGCCAGCCAGAAGGAGCGGGCGTCCACCGCCGCGGAGATCACCTCGAACTTGGCCCAGAATCCGGCGGTGAACGGAATGCCGGCCTGCGACAGCAACAGCACGGTGAATGCCGCTGCCAGCAGCGGGCGGCGGGAAGCCAGACCCCGCACGCTGTCGATAGCGGTGCCCTCGTCGCCCGGGCCGCTGACCACGGTGACCACAGCGAAGCTGCCGATGGCCATGGCGGCGTAGGCGGCCAAGTAGAACAGCGCGCTGGCCACGCCGTCATCGGTGGCTGCCTGCACTCCGACCAGGATGAACCCGGCGTGGCTGATGGAGGAGTAGGCCAAGATCCGCTTCATGTCGGTCTGCACGATGGCCAGCATCGAGCCCACCGCCAGGCTGGCGATGGCCAAGCCGAACACCACCGGCTGCCAGTCGTCGGCAAGTCCCCCGAACCCGGCGTAGAACACTCGGAGCAGGGCCGCGAATCCGGCAGCCTTCACCCCGGCGGCCATGTACGACACCACCGGCGAGGGCGCCCCCTGGTACACGTCGGGCGTCCAGGCATGGAACGGCACGGCAGCCACCTTGAAGCCGAACCCCACCAAGAGCATTCCCATACCCGCCAAGAGCAAACCGTTGCTGCTCGGGCCATTGTCCGCTAGGAAGCCTCGAATATCCACCAGGTTGAGCGAGCCGGTGGCCCCATAAACCAGGGCGATGCCGTAGAGCAGGAATGCCGACGCGAATGCCCCCAGCACGAAGTACTTGATGCCGGCCTCCTGCGACTCGGCCCGGCGCAGGTGCATGGACACAAGCACGTACACCGCCAGCGACAGAATCTCCAGGCCCAAGAACAGCACGATGAGGTTGTTGGCCGAGGCCATGGTGATGCCGCCGGCGGCCGACAGCAACAGCAGCACATAGAAGGCCGGAGCGTCCAGGCTCTCCCGATGCAAGAACCCGTCGGCCACCAGCACGGTCAACACCACGGTGCAGGCCAGCACGACGATGATGAACACCGAGAACCCATCCACCCCGATTGAATCGGCAACGGTCGAGTGGGGCCCCCGTTGCGATACCCGTATCCACACCGGAATAGCGGTGGCCAGCACCCCCAGCCCGGCGGCCGCCGTCCACGCCGCCGCGAACCAACTCGGCAGCCGGCTACCGGCCAGCGACACGATGGTCAACAGCACCACCGCGGCCCCGGCCATCACCAGATGGGGGATGAGCGCCAACCACTGGATGTCGGGGATATCCACCTGGGCGAGCAAGTTGGCTTGG